>JALHPW010000006.1:0-9733 GCA_022842255.1 Saprospiraceae bacterium
ATCGGTTTCAGCTATGATATCAACACTTCGAGCCTGTTCACGGCCACCAACGGCAATGGCGCGTTCGAGTTCTCGCTGATTTACAAGATTTGTGGCCCAGAACGCCGTGGCGTTTACTTCCCAAGCTTCTAAACAATTGGTTTATAGAGGTTTATAGGGTTTATGAAAGTTGATGGTTCACCCGTAAGGCAGACATTTTGCCTACTTACGATGTTGAAATATCAAGCTTCATAAACCCTATAAACCCTCATAAACGACAAGATAAAATTCACTCTCCACAGCATTCCACAAAAGGGCTGTTGGTAAAAAGATTCCCGGAGGCTTTGCCACACCGGGAATCTTTTTCATTTTTGCAATCCCCAACCAATCTCTGGTTAAAGATTGTTTAGCTAAAACACGTCGATTTTTTAATCGTTCTATCTTTTTCCTCCCGTTCATTTTAAAAACCGACACTCGTTATGTTTGGCAATTCAAAAGAAACAGAAGACTCCAAGAAAACCGTGACAACCTCTCCCGCAGGCGCACTCAATGCCCTGGTGAAAGGCACGGTCATAGAAGGTACGGTGCGTTGCGACAGTGACTTGCGTGTAGATGGCACCATCAAAGGCAAGCTCAGCTGCCAAAGCAAGGTCATCATCGGACCAACCGGTGCAGTAGAGGGTGAAATCCGTTGTCAAAACGCCGTGATTGAAGGCCGTTTTAAAGGCAACCTCTACGTCACCGAACTCCTCAATGTTCGCGAAACCGCCGAAGTAGATGGCGAAATCACCACCAACAAACTCATTGTGCAAAGTGGCGCCAAATTCAACGTCGCCTGCAAAATGGAGGTCGGCGCATCCAACAATGGCACCGTGAAGCATTTTGACATCAAATCAGCCACCGATGCCACAAGCACCACAGCCAAAACAGTCGCCGCAGGAGCGGCGGAGGTCCGCAATTAAAGCTACCGCAAAATACGGCGGCATGGCCTTCCAACTTTTAGGGGCCTGTCTGCTGGGGGTGTTTATCGGACGATGGCTGGACAACTGGATGGGATTGGAGCGACCTTTATGGGCAGTTTTCCTAACCATCTTTTTTATGGTCGCATCTATTTATTTGATTTACAAGCAATTGTTGAGAGACAATTAAATGCAATAGGGGCTGTCTGTATAGGTTGATTGGGTTGATAAAGTTGATGAAGGTTGATAATTGCACTCGAAAAAGCAGGAATTGTCCACTTTTAGGGTGCAAAAAATAAACGCTCATCAACTTTATCAACCCAATCAACCAACACAGACAGCCCTTTTCTTATTAAAAATCATTCCCGGAAAACATTCCGGCCTACTGCCTATGAGCCCAAAATCTTTTTACCAGAATCTTTTTTTGGTCACCGCAGGCACCGCCTTGGTGCTGGCCGGCCTCCATTTTTGGGTGCCGCAAGCCCAGGCACACGGCCAGTTTGCCATAGCCTCTGTACTGCTTTTTGTATTGGTGTGCCTCGGACTGTATTATGCCGGGGTGAGCTCCGCCAAAAGCAAAAATAAACACGCGTTCACCAACCTTGTTTCCGTATCCGTGTTTGGAAAAATGGTGCTGTCCATCGCCGCTTTGTTTGTTTATCAGCAAGTTGCCAAACCGCAAAATGAATGGTTTGTGGGTATTTTTTTGTGTTGTTATGCGGTGTTTACCGCTTTTGAGGTTTGGTTTATGACCAAATTGGCCAAGAGCTGAGGAGTGGTGCCTGGTTGACCACATTGGCTTATTCTACCACATAGAACACAAAGGGCACATAGAGCCCATTTCAAGCATAGGTCCACATTGACCACATTAAAAAATTGACCACATTTTAAAATGAAGCGCCCAAAAAAAGGCGAGTATGCGCCATTTTATGAAGGTTATCTAAATGCGGTGCCCACCCGTGGCACGGCACAAAGCTTGCTTAAAAAAACATTCAAAGAGGCTCTGTTGCTAATCGGAAAGCTCCCGGAGGAAAAGGGTGATTATGCGTACGAACCAGGGAAATGGACCATCAAACAAGTACTGATCCACATCATAGACGCAGAGCGTGTCTTTGGCTTTCGGGCACTTTGGGGCATTCGCGGCGACCGGGCGCAACTGCCGGGCTTCAATCAGGATTTTTGGATGGAACAAGCCAACGTAGACAATAGAAGCATTAAAGACTTGCTGAAAGAATGGAAAACCGTGCGCGATGGCACACTCGCACTCTTGGCCCAATGTTCTGAAGAGCAATCCCAAACCTTTATCGTGGCGAGCAACTGGAAAGTTTCGGTGCGCGCCCTATTTTTCATTATCATTGGGCATCAATTGCACCACATGAAGGTGCTGAGTGAGCGGTATTTGTAGCAGAAAAACGAAACCACCTTCCAATATGATTGACAAACGCCTCTTCGACTATCTCTCCGATCAACTCCAAAACCATCCACTGGACAAAGCCTTTGGCAATAAAATCAACGGCGAATGGCAGTATTTTTCCAGCGCCGAAATGGTTTCCTTGGCCAATCGGGCCAGCCTGGGTTTGCTCAATCTTGGTCTGCGGCCGGGCGACAAAGTCGCTACCGTGGTCTATCAAACCCTCCCGGAATGGGTGGCACTCGATTATGCCATGTTGCAAATCGGGGTCATCCACGTACCAATGTACCCAACCATCAGTTCGCGGGAGTATGAGTATATCCTGAACGAGTCGGAAGCGAAATACTGCATCGTTGGGGAAGGTGGGCTCTACAGTAAAGTGCTGACCGCCAAGGAAAAAGCCCCGAATTTGCAGTCGATTTTCACCTTCCACCAAAGGCCCGGCGCCTCCCACTGGACGGAATTGCTGGCCCCGGAAAACTCCGATTTCTCTGCCGTTCAAAAAATCAAAGACAGTATTCGTCCAGACGACCTGGCAACCATCATTTATACCTCAGGCACCACCGGCAATCCAAAAGGGGTGATGTTGACGCACCGGAACATCGCGTTCAACGTAGAAATGGTGAGCAAACTTGCCCCCATCGCTTCCGGCGACCGGGTGTTGAGTTTCCTGCCGGTCAGTCACGTGTACGAGCGCGTGGCCGTGTACCTGTTCACCGCGGTCGGCGCGAGCGTTTCGTTTACGGGCACCGATAATTTAGGCGGCGAAAGTGGTGATTTCCAAGCCATTAAACCGCATTTCTTCACCTGCGTGCCGCGTCTTTTGGAGAAGGTGTACGAGCGTATTTACAACAAAGGACTTGAGCTGAGCGGTCTGAAACGCTGGTTGTTCTTTTGGGCCTTGGGACTTGCGGAAGACTGGGATTTTGACAAAAAATATACGGGTTGGAAGGGCTTTCAGTGGAAAATCGCAGACCGGCTTATTTTCTCCAAGTGGCGTGCCGGGCTGGGCGGTTTTGTGAAAGGCACTACCACCGGAGCCAGCGCTTGCCCGATGCGTGTGTTGCGCACCTTCAACGCGGCAGGTATTCCGGTACGCGAATTGTACGGACTCAGTGAAGTGGCCCCCGGCCTTAGCGTCAATGGGTTTGTCCCCGGCGAAGCCATGTTGGGAACAGTCGGCCAGGTGATTGACGGGGTAGAACTTCGCATCGAACCCGGACCGGATTTCAGACCCGGAGAAGGTGAAATCCTCGCCAAAACCCCCGGCCTGATGCTCGGTTATTACAAACAACCCGCGCAAACCGCCGAAATGATCCGTGAAATCGATGGCGAACGCTGGCTCGCTACGGGCGATGTGGGGATGTTTGTAACCGGACCCGGCGGGCGCAAGTTTTTGAAAATAACCGACCGCAAAAAAGAACTGCTGAAAACCAGCGGTGGCAAATATGTAGCGCCAACACCCATCGAATCCATGCTCAAAGAACACCACCTGGTAGAACAGGCCATGGTGGTGGGCGAAAACATGAAATTCGTGTCGGCACTCATCGTCCCCTCCGAACAAGGTTTGCGCGATTGGTGCAAAAAACACAACGTGGCATGGACAAATCTGGCAGAAATGATTCAAAACCCGCAGGTGCTGCGTCGCTACGACATGTTGCTGGAGCGCGTAAACCCAAACTTCAGCCATGTGGACCAGCTCAAAAAGTTTGCACTCGTGGCCGAGCCCTGGGAAGCCATAAAAGCAGATGGCTCTGAAGCCGAGCTCACGCCGACACTCAAAATGAAACGTCGGGTAATCCTTCAAAAATACGCAAAACAGATCGAGGAGATGTACCAATAACATCTGCACGCTTGATCTACTTTTGCACCCTAAATATTGACATCCTCACATGAGTACGAAATCTAAAAAGCCCGTCACTGCGGCCAAACCTGCCACTTCCGAACGCAGGCCTTTTCCTAAACGACTGCTTTTTATTTTGCTAGCGCTTGTTGTAGCAGGCTTCGCAGCCTGGAAATTCTGGCCAAAAGAGGTTACGGGCTACCAACCAGGTGAAATGCATGGGGTGGAGGAGACCTTGACCGCAAAAAACCCCCTCCTACAGTTGCTCAGCGCGGACGAGACCGGGATTGATTTTCAAAACGCTATCCTGGAAACCAAAGCCAACAACTTTGCCACCAACATCAATGTCTACAACGGCGGCGGGGTAGCCGTGGCGGATGTGAACAACGACAATTTGCCCGACCTCTATTTTGTGTGCAGTAACGGTCAAAACCGCCTGTATCTCAACGAGGGAAATATGAAATTTAAGGACATCACCCAATCGGCCGGACTGAGTTCGGAAGAAGGGTTTGAGACTGCCGTGGCTGCCGTTGACATCAATGCCGATGGTTTTCTGGATTTTTATGTGGGTCGTGCCGGACCCTTTGAAAATGATGAACGCCGGAATAAACTGTATGTGAACAATGGAATATCCCCTTCTGGAGGGGGCAAGGGGGAGGTTACATTTACCGAACGCTCCAAGGAATACGGCCTCGACGACATGAGCGCTACCACTGGTGCCAATTTTTTTGACGGCGATGGCGATGGGGACCTTGATTTGTACCTCCTAAACTACCCAAAAGACCCCGTTTTTGCCAATAAAATCGAATCCAAGCCTGGTCCTGATGGGGTGTACATCCCCAACTTGGCCCCAAAAGATACCTACGACTCCGACCGCTACTACCGCAATGAAGGGACCTCTTTCAAGGACGTGTCCAAAGAAGCTGGTATCTGGAACCGCGCCTTCGGGCTCAGTGTATCCGTAGCAGACATCAACCGCGATGGTGCCCCCGATGTGTATGCGGGCAACGACTTTTTGCAGCCCGACCTTTTGTACATCAACTCCGGCAAAGGCACCTTTGAAAATCGACTCTCCCAATACCTGCGGCACAATACGCAGTTCACTATGGGTACCGATATTTCGGATTTCGACAACGATGGCCTGGTGGATATTTTTGCGGTAGACATGATGCCTGCCAACAATTACCGCCACAAAACGCTCAAAATTTCCAATAGCAACAGCCTTTACCTGACGCTCATCCAGAACGGTATTTTCGAACCCGTGACCCACAACGTTTTGCAACGCAACAATGGGAACGGGACCTTCAGCGATGTAGCTTGTCAAACGGGTGTTTACAGAACCGACTGGTCCTGGAGTGGCCTGGTGGCCGATTACGACAACGATGGAAAGCGCGATATTTATGTCAGCAATGGCTATCGGCGCGAAATCCACCACATCGACCACTCGGAGTTTTTGAAGGAAATGAAGAAAAACAAGAGCCCGCAACAAATTCTGGAACAGTATAAAACCCTCGATGATTACCTCAATTCGCTGCCTTCCTACAAAATCCGGGACTTCATTTTCCAAAACAAAGGAGATTGGAATTTCGAGGAAAAAAGTGGCGATTGGGCTACCATGAAAGCCACTTGGTCTTGCGGTGCAGTTTGGACAGACTTGGATGCTGACGGTGATTTGGACCTCGTGGCCAACAACCTGGAAGACCCCGCATTTGTGTTCAAAAACCTCAGCAGAGAGCAAAATAAAGGAAATTATCTCCAGGCTAAATTGCACGGAAGCCCACAAAACCCATTTGCCGTGGGTGCCTCTGTACTCATCGAATACGCAGACGGGCAGAAACAATACCAGGAAATCAGCCCCAACCGTGGCATTTTCTCCAGCTCCGAACACCTGATTCATTTTGGCATGGGACAGGAATCGCAGGTACAAAAACTCAGTGTTCGCTGGCCCGATGGAAAAACCCAGGTACTGAACAACGTACCCACCAACCAGCGTCTTCAGCTGGATTGGAAAAACGCTTCCGGATACGTTCCATCACTTATGCCGGTGGGTGCCGGGCAAACCATGTTTGCAGAAAAAACAAGTACTTCCGGGGTCAATTTTGTCCATAAAGAAAACAGGTTCAACGACTTCGAAAATTTTCCGCTCATGCCCTGGATGGAAAGTGAGCTCGGTCCGCTCAGCGCCAAAGCAGATGTAAACGGAGACGGCCTGGAAGATTTTTTTGTGGGCAATTCTTTCAATAGCCCGGCAGCGCTTTACCTGCAAACGCCCGATGGGAAATTCAAACCCAGCAATCAGGCACTTTGGGAAACCGAAAAAGTATACGAAGATCATGGGGCAGTCTTTTTTGATTTCGATGGGGATGGCGACCAGGATTTGTTTGTGGTGAGCGGCGGTTTTGATGCCCCGGCCCAAGTTCGGAATCAATTGTGGCAAAATCGCTTGTATTTAAATGATGGCAAAGGAGGGTTCTCTCGCTCGAGCTCAGCATTGCCAACCAACGTAGGCGACCTTGGCCTGCGCGTCGTAGCCCACGATTACGACGGCGATGGCGACCAAGACTTGTTCGTGGGTGGTCGTTTGGTGCCCGATAAATGGCCTCTTGCCCCGCGCAGCCTGGTTCTGCGCAACGACCGCAACAAAATGACCGATGTGACCGACCAAGTCGGTGGGGATTTTGCGCGCTGCGGCATGGTCACCGACCTCGCCTGGTCGGATTTGGACAAAGACGGTCAGGCAGAATTGGTGGCGGTTGGTGAGTGGATGCCAGTGTCCGTTTTCAAACTTACCGGAGGTAAATTGAGCAACGTAAGCGAGCAATTTGGCTTCGGAAAAAGCAATGGTTTGTGGTTTAGCCTCCGCTTAGCCGATTTGGACCAGGACGGGGACATGGATTTGGTGACCGGCAATTTTGGCTTAAACACCCGTTTTGCCGCTAGCCCGGAAGCGCCCTTTGGTTGTTATGCCAAAGACTTCGACAACAACGGAACGCTCGACCCCATCGTCACCCATTTTGAGGGGAAAAATAACTTCCCGCTCGTGCAAAAAGAGGTCATGGTAAAACAAATGCCAAGCCTGAAAAAGAAATACCTCTACGCAGCGGTGTATTCCGAGACTACCATCGACCAAATGTGGGGCAAAACCTTGGACGATGCGCTTCACCTGGTTGCGTACAACCTCGAAAGTTGTTGGTGGGAAAACCAGGGCGGAAAATTTGTACGCCACAACTTGCCTTATCAAGTACAATCCTCTGCCATTCAAGGCATTGTAATTGAAGACCTCAATGGCGATGGGTACCTTGACCTGCTGATGGCCGGCAACAAATACGGCATGGAGGTAGGCACCGGACGTTACGATGCAGGCAACGGTGTACTGCTCACGGGCGATGGGAAGGGGAATTTCAACTGGGTCAATAACCTGCAAAGCGGGTTTTGGGCGATGCGCGATGCGCGGGATGTTGCCCTGATACGTGGCGCCGGCGGGAAACGAACTTTTTTGGTTGCCAACAACAACAGTGGGTTGCAGGTATTTCAGTGAACCATATAAAAGGTTGATAAGTGTTTATAGGGTTGATAATGGTTGATAATTGAACTCAAAAAAGCAGATTTTCCACTTTTAGGGCGCAAAAAATAAACCATCATCAACCCTATAAACCCAATCAACCTTTGCCGTATTCCCTTAATCAATTGAAAAACGTATCATAAGGATTTTGATCCTTCCCAGGCCGCTGTATTTCAGGCTTTGCCGGGGGGGGTTTCAGCTCCGTTTCTTCGGAATGGGTGTGTTTGGGTGTGCTTTCCAATTCTTCAAATTCCACAAAATCCTCCTCCTTCGTGCGCGGGGCCCCGGCTTCGCCAAACTGTCGGCGGAACTGCTCCATTTTTCGATAGCCAATGGCTTTTAAAAAAATGTAGAGTGAGAAAAATGGAAACACCAACACCGCCAAAGCCAGCGAAATCAAGGCGCTCAAGGGATTGGTTTCCAATGACCTAAGCCAACTTTTGATGGTATCTGGAAACACCCTCCAATCAATGATCAAGGCCAACACCAACAAAGCAGGCGCAGCCCAAAGCAAAAGATCGTACAACCCCTGCAGCAAGTAGTAGCCGCCTACAAAAAGCAGCACCGTAAAAAGCAAGCAACCCAATCCGCCGCCTGGAAACTGGTTCAAACTGCGGCCTCCAGTATTAAATTGATACATCATGGCTTAAAGGTCGGTCTCTCCCATTTTCAAGATGGTGGAAAATTCGTCCGAACTCAGGGGCATTACCGACAAACGTGCGTTCCGAACCAAAAGTAGTTGTTGCAAATCGGGGTGCGCTTTGATTTCAGCAAGCGTTACCGGCCGGACAAAAGGTTTTACGGGTTCCAAATCCACACAAGACCAATCGCCCTTTTCGGCAGTCGGATCCGGGTAATGCTCCCGCGCCACGCGGGCAATGGCCACCACGGCAAGACCAATGTTGGAATGGTAAAAAAAACAGAGGTCGCCCACCTGCATGGCGCGCAGGTTGTTGCGGGCCTGATAGTTGCGCACGCCATCCCAACGGCCGCGGCCCTCGGCCACGAGCTGGTCGTAGCTATAGACATCGGGTTCGGATTTGACAAGCCAATAGTTCATGGAATAGGTTATTGGTGACTGGTTATTGGTGACTGGTTCACATTTTCAATCGGGGATGGTAAAGGTAAATCGTCTCCTTGAGGTACTCGGTGTCGAGGTGGGTGTAAATCTCGGTGGTCGTGATACTTTCGTGGCCCAGCATATCCTGTACTGCCTTGAGGTCAGCGCCTCCTTCCACGAGGTGGGTAGCAAAACTGTGGCGAAACGTGTGCGGGCTGATATTTTTCACGACCCCTGCTTTTGCCGCAAATTCTTTTACCAGAATAAACACCATCACCCGGCTCATCCTGCCACCACGCCTGTTGAGGAATACTATGTTTTCGGCCTCTTTTTGGATGTTGGTTTGCAGGTTTCGAACGTTTTCCAGGTAAATTTTCAAATATTTCACCGCCTCGGCGCCAATTGGCACCAACCGCTCTTTGTTGTTTTTCCCCAATACCTTCAAAAAATTGGCCTCGAGAAAAAGTTGGGTCAGGCGCAAATTGACCAACTCACTCACCCGCAATCCACAAGCATACAACACCTCCAAAATCGCCCGGTTGCGCTGCCCCTGCGGGTCGGAAAGGTCAACGGCTTGGAGCATGCCCTGGATTTCGTGTACACTGAGCACTTCCGGGATTTTACGTCGCATTCTGGGGCTTTCAAGCAGTTCGGTCGGGTCGTCGTCTAGCATATCCTCCACCAATAAATACTTGTAAAAAGCCCGCAACCCGGAAATTAACCTGGCCTGGGTGCTTGCCTCAAGTCCCAACTGATTGGCCCAAAAGATAAACTGCGTCAAATCATCGGCCTTGACCGCGAGCGGCGGCAACGTACGGCCTTCCAGTTCCAGCCATTGCACAAACTTACCCACATCATTGAGATACGCTTCGATGGTATGGTGGCTCATCGAGCGTTCGAGCAGCAGGTAGTCGCGAAA
>JALHPW010000006.1:9743-24968 GCA_022842255.1 Saprospiraceae bacterium
GTTCATGGCGGCGAAGATAGGGGAAAGTAATGTCCAACCTGCCTGCCGGTAGGCGGGTGTCCAACCGGGAATGTCCAATACACAAGTAATGCGCTGATCTTGTGTTTTCATCGTTGTTCAATGCGATTTAAGCGCCGCACCCGAGCGTAGACAAATTTGGACACCCGTCCAGGTTGGACATTCCTAGCTGGACATTGGACATTCAACAGCAGGGTTTATACTTTTGTGGGCGTTTCTGACATTTCCCCGTTTTCAAATTTAATATGAATCCTCGTCGTATCAAACTTATTATTGGACTGATGACCCTGTCACTGGCGGGCATCATCTGTCTGCAAATCTATTGGATAGGCTGGAACATCCGACTGAACGAGGAGCAGTTTGACAAAAACGTGTACGCCGCGATCAATCGAGTGGCCAGTAAACTTCAATACTATGAGGAGGTACAGGTTTTTGAGGCCATCAACGCAACCCGCAACGGTGCAGAAGCAAATCGCAACCTCAGTCGAGCGGCACAACTCCTGGAAAACGGCTTTGCAAAACGACGTATAGCGGCCCAACAACCCGACGGCCTGCCCAACCCCGGCGACGGCGGAAAAGGTTTTGAAAGCGATGCCACCCTGTGGGAGTATATGAAAGTAACCCAAATGGTAAACTCAAAGCCCCTGGCAGAGCGCGTACCCTTGGATCTATTGGCCAAATCCATCCAGGAGGAAATTGAAGGCCGAGGCATCCGTTCTGCCTACCAATACGGGGTTTATTCTAAAGCCAGAGGCAGCTATGTCATTGTAAACGACCACTTTGTGGTAGAGGATAGCGGTCCGCAAATTGCACAAGGCGGCGTTCCAACCCTGTTTAATTCGCCGTATAAAGTGGCCCTGTTCACCCAGGATATTGAATCGCCCGGCGATTTGTCGCTCTATTTCCCCAACCGCACCCGCATTGTTTTGGGTTCGGTGCTGGGCATGCTTTCGCTTTCCATTGTTTTCACCGGTATTGTGCTGTTTTGTTTTTGGTACACGATTCAAGTCATCTACCGCCAGAAACAACTTTCGGAGATGAAAACGGATTTCATCAACAACATGACCCACGAGTTCAAAACGCCCATCGCGACCATCTCGCTTGCGGCCGACAGCATTGGAAGTCCCATGATTTTGGGAAATCCCGACAAAATCAAACGCTTTGTGGACATTATCCGCCAGGAAAACCGCCGCATGAACAGTCAGGTGGAACGGGTGCTTCAAATGGCCCTGATTGATAAAAAAGACTTCCAGTTGAGCCTGGGAGAACTCAACCTACACGAAGTCATTGAACAAGCAGTGGGCAATTTTAGCCTGCAAGTTGAGCGTCGGGAAGGGGTATTGCGCACCGATTTACAGGCCACCAATCCGGTCATTGAAGGAGATTCTACACACATTGCCAGCATTATCCACAACCTTTTGGACAATGCCAATAAGTACAGCCCTGAAAAGCCGGACATTACGATCAGCACCCGCACAGTGCCCATGGGTGTGGAAATCACCGTGACCGACAAAGGCCTGGGCATCAGCAAAGAAGTTCGGAAACACATTTTTGATAAATTTTACCGCGAGCACACGGGCAACGTCCACGATGTGAAGGGTTTTGGCCTCGGCCTCAGTTACGTGAAAGCCATCATGACCGCCCACAAAGGCTTGGTAGATGTACACAGTGAATTGGGCAAAGGGAGCAGTTTTGTGTTGACTTTTCCTGTTTAAATCTGGTCAATGTGATAAATGTGGCCAATGTGGCCAATGTGATAACCAGACGCTATATGTCCTATGTGCTCTATGTGGTAAACCTGAAAAGTGTGGTTAACACCGGAAAATAAAAAATGACAAACCCGCCTCAACTTTTTTCCCGAGAATTCGGCGCCGGTTCGCCAGTGCTGATCCTGCATGGGCTATTTGGTTTTTCCGACAATTGGCAAACCATCGCCAAAGGGCTGGCCGAAACCCACTTGGTGGTCACGCCTGATTTGCGCAATCACGGTCGCTCGCCACACCTTCCCAGCCATTCTTACCCGGAAATGGCGGAAGACCTGCGCTTTTTCATGGAAGAAAAGTGGATGTTCCATGCCACCGTCATCGGACACAGCATGGGCGGGAAAGTAGCCATGCAGCTGGCCCTTTCCCATCCGGATATGGTAGAAAAATTGGTGGTGATAGATATGGAGCCCGGTCAGGCTGACGATAACCATACGGATATCATCGAAGCTTTGCTTGGCCTGGATTTGTCAAAAATAAAGGAGCGAAGCGAGGCGGAGGCCTATCTCAGCGGGAGAATCGCAGACTTTGGCACCCGACAGTTTTTGTTGAAAAACATTACCAGAGAAGAAGACGGGACCTTTACCTGGAAAATGAATCTGCCCGTATTGTGGAATCATTACGCCGACATTCTAGCTCCCGTTACGGGTGCCCCGTTTGAAAAACCGACGCTGTTTGTACGCGGTAGCCGCTCCAACTATGTAAAAGATACTGATTGGGAAAAAGCAAAATTGTTGTTCCCGAATGCCCAGCTTATTACGATTGAAGATGCGGGACATTGGGTACATGCGGATAAGCCTAAGGAGTTGTTGGAGATTTTGAAGGTTTTTTTGGGATGAGTTATTGAACCACAAAAGGCACAAAAGGACACAAAAATATCTATATCTCTTTTGTGCCCTTTTGTGCCTTTTGTGGTTCAATAACCAAATCGCACACTCTTTTGTGCTCTTTTGTGCCTTTTGTGGTTCAAAAACCCTCCAAATTAATTCAAACGCTCCCAAATACCCGCAATACCCTGTCCACCACCCACACAAGCCGTGACCAGACCATATTTCTGGTTGTTGCGGCGCATTTCATTGAGGATTTGAACGCTGAGTTTTGCACCGGTACAACCTAGCGGGTGACCCAAGGCAACGGCTCCACCATTCACGTTGACGATATCAGGGTTGAGCCCGGCTTCTTTGATGACGGCCAAGGCTTGTGCGGCAAAAGCTTCATTCAACTCAATGGCTTGAATATCATCGAGTTTCAGGCCTGCTTGCTTCAATGCTTTCGGGATGGCAGCACAAGGCCCAATCCCCATATAAAGCGGTTCCACACCCGCCACGGAGCAAGCTGCCAGCCGTGCAATGGGTTGTAAACCAAGGGATTTTACCATTTCTTCTGACATCACGAGGACAAACGCCGCGCCATCGGAGGTCTGGGAGGAATTACCCGCCGTTACCACTCCACCCTGGGCAAACGCTGGCCGAAGTTTGGCCAGACCTTCTGCCGTGGTATCACGACGTACACCTTCATCGGTGTCCACCGTGTTGCTGCGTTCTTTTCGCTTGTCGTTTTCGACCCAAACTTCTGGGACCTGTACTGGCACAATTTCTGCCTTAAATTTACCCGCATCGATGGCAGCAGCAGCTTTTTGGTGGCTACGTACGCTGAATTCGTCGGCGGCCTCACGGCTGATTTCCCATTTTTTTGAAACCGCTTCGGCAGTAAGGCCCATCCCAACAAGATAGTCGGGCGTATCTTTGGCAATATTATAGTTCGGTGCAAGTTTATACCCCGTCATTGGAATGAGCGACATACTTTCGGCGCCCCCGGCAACGTAGCAATGGCCCATTCCGGCCCGGATTTTCGCCACCGCGATGCTGATGGTTTCAAGCCCGGAAGCACAGTAACGGTTTACGGTCATGCCGGGAACCTCTTTGCCCAAGGCACGGTTGGAAATGAGTCGGCCAATTTGAAGACCCTGTTCGCCTTCCGGATTGGCACAACCTACGATGCAGTCGTCCACTAGCTTAGGATCCAGCGCCGGTACCGCAGCGAGGAGGTGTTTGATTACGTCCACCGCGAGGTCGTCGGGACGATATCCTTTGAAGCCACCTTTACCGGCTTTGCCGATGGCGGAACGGAAGCCTGCTACAATATATGCTTCTTGCATGTTAAAATGAGTTTGAGCGTTTGGGCCTAAATTATTCAGCAGTCTAAAGGCTGGAGTTTGAATGACTTTCGCCTCAAAAGTACAGTGTTCGGTTCTTTTCCTTTTGAAACCTTTTGGCCTCTTTTGAAACAGTTTTCAGTGCAATGTGTTTTGGCCAAGCATTTCCTTTTTGATGAAACACCTTTCCTATCTAAACAAGTTTTTCTGGAAATACCGCTGGCGGGTTTTACTGGGCATTTTATTCGTTTTGCTCAAAAATTATTTTGCGGTGTGGCAGCCACAAGTGATTCGGGATGCCCTGAACACGGTTGTACGCGAGGTAGCGGCCTATAAAGCCCAAGGGGGCATTTCTGCCCATCCAGAAGCCATGGGCGAATTGGGCGGACAGATTGCCTGGTTTGGCGCAGGCGTCATTGCCCTCGCCTTGTTGATGGGCGTTGCGATGTTTTTCATGCGGCAAACCATTATTGTGGTGAGCCGCCTCATCGAATACGATATGCGCAAGGAAATTTATGCGCATTACCAATCGCTCGACCTAGCTTTTTACAAACGCAATGCTACGGGCGACCTCATGTCGCGGATTTCAGAAGATGTATCCAAGGTGCGTATGTTCCTCGGGCCCACCATTTTGTACGGGCTGGATTTGATTTTCCTGTTTGTCCTGGCTATTTCCTCCATGCTTCAGGTGAGCGTCGAACTGACCCTGTGGTCGCTCCTGCCGCTCCCGTTTTTGAGCGTTTCGATTTATTGGGTGAGTACACTGATCAATCGCCGAAGTGAAAAAATCCAACAACAATTGGCTTCGCTCACCAGCACCACACAAGAAGTGTACAGCGGTATCCGCGTAGTGAAAAGTTATGTCCAGGAAAAAGCCATGGGTCGCTTGTTTGCAGTGCAAAGTGAGGAATACCGCAAAAAATCGCTGGAACTTATCCGCATCGACGCCTTTTTCTTCCCGCTGATGGCCCTGCTTATCGGCGCCAGTACCATTATTACGGTATATGTGGGTGGTTTGCAGGTGGTTGCGGGCAAAATTGACGCGGGCAATATCGTAGAGTTCGTCATTTACATCAACATGCTTACCTGGCCGGTGACTGCCATCGGTTGGATTGCTTCTTTGACGCAACAAGCCGCTGCCTCGCAAAAAAGGATCAATGAGTTTTTGAAGACGCAGCCGAGCATCACAAACCCCACCCCCAACCCCTCTCTTTCAGGGATTGGAGGTGTTGGGGGTGCATTGAGTGCATCTCCCCTCCCAGAAAGAGAGGGGTTGGGGGTGGGGTTAAAAGGCCACATCCAATTTCAAAACGTATCGTTCAGCTACCCTGACACGGGCATTAAAGCCCTTGAAAACGTGTCTTTTGAACTGTTGCCCGGCCAAAAAATGGCCATTGTGGGGCGCACGGGCAGTGGCAAAACCACCATCGCCGATTTGCTGGTACGGATGTACGACGTCAATGAGGGCCGTATTTTGATTGATGGAAAAGATATCCGTGAACACGATTTATCCCATTTACGCCAACGGATGGGCTATGTGCCGCAATATGTGTTCCTGTTCTCCGATACTGTTTTGGGGAATATTTCCTTCGGAAAAGATGGGTTAAGCCGCGAAGCCGCAGAGGGCTTTGCCAAAAATGCCGCGATACACGACGAAATCATGGGCCTTCCCGAAGGTTATGAAACCATGGTGGGTGAGCGTGGCGTCAACCTTTCCGGCGGACAAAAACAGCGGGTAAGTATCGCCCGGGCCTTTGCCAAAGAACCCGATGTGATGTTGCTCGACGACTGCCTTTCCGCAGTGGACACCAACACGGAGAGCCGTATTTTGGGTTATCTGTCTGGCGCCTTGGCCGACAAAACAGCCATCATCATTACGCACCGCATTTACAAAATGCTGGAGTTCGACAAAATCATCGTCCTCGACGAGCATCGCGTGGCGGAAGAAGGTACCCATGAAGAATTATTGGCCCGAGGCGGGTATTATGCTGAGCTGTTTGAGCGGCAGTCTATGGGCGAGGAGGACCCTTCGGATATCCTTAGTTAAATTGCGGTTGATGGATAGTGAGACTATCCCATGTCTTTATACTTCTGTTTTAAATCAACCCGCTTTCGCCGTATGAACCACTTTATGCACCTCGGCAACCTGTTCGTCGTGTTGGTTTTCTTCAATACTGCTTGCCAACAGCCAGCCAAACCGCAGCCACCTGCAGGTGTTCCACCATTTCAAGCACCAGAAGCGATTGCACAAGAGGAGGTGCCTGAACTCAACATCATGCCCTTTCCCAAGCATTTTACCTTACATCGAAGGGAATTGCGGGATTTTGATGGCACCGTGGATGTAAAAGATTTTTCCAATGGCAAGCCAACAGCAACGCAGGGACTAAGCGTCTTGCCCGTTTTGTCGAGTCGGTTTGGCTGTTACACCATGGGCGCAGAACAGCCTTGGCACGGGGGCGGTTCCAAAAACTGCCTTTACAACCAACGTTTTTCCGGGGCTGATACTTTCGTGTATAAAGATTTCATTTTGTCTATATCCCATGATGCAAGTGCCTTCAAGCGCCCAATCATATCGGTTTGGAAAGCTCGCGGCGACAGCCTGGATTTTTACACCATTTTAAATAAATGCTTTGAGCCCGATGACGAGGGCTGTGAGATGAAGATTGATTCCATCCTGCCCATTTCGTCAAAAAAGCATCGCATTTTTGGTAAAATTTCCTGGGATTCGATGCCATCCAAGCGGGCCTCACGTACCTGGTCTGCAGTTTGGACCTTGCCTGACCATCTGGAATTGCGTTGATTTTAAATACAGCGGGAAACATCAAATTTCAAGGAGTCGGCACGTTTGAAACACCATGAAATAAATCCAGCCGCTCCTGCTCAACAACCAAATCAAACCGCAGTCAATATTTCAGTGCACAAGGCGTTTGGAACGGTATGAAAACAGCCCAACCCTTCCTACTCGCCTTTTCGCTTATCGCAGGTTTGTTTTGTTCCAATGGACAAGGTGCCGCGCCGCATTCGATTTCAGTTGAAAACGTCACTTTTGAAGCCGACAGCCTGCTTTTTCAACGGTTCCCAACCCCTTCTGGTTTTAACCGAAAAGCGGTTGACTCCCATTCCTTCGCGCATTTCCTCCGTCATCTACCGCTCAAGCCCGGCGGGAGCAAAGTCCGCTATTTTGATGGCAGGGAAAAAGAAAATCGAGGTGTTTACGATGCCGTGGTGGATTTGCCGATTGGCAAAAAAGATCTCCACCAATGCGCCGATGCCATCATTCGATTGCGGGCAGAATACCTGTGGCGTACGCGGCAGTTTGACAAAATCAAGTTCCATTTCACCAATGGTTTTTTGGTGGAATACAACCGTTGGCGTAAAGGTGGACGGGTAAAATTCGTGCAAAACGAAGCGCGCTGGGTAGAAACCGCTACGCCCTCCGATTCATACGAGACTTTTTGGGCCTATCTGGAACTGGTGTTCAGCTACGCGGGCACCCTTTCACTCTCGAAAGAATTACAACCAAAATCCATCGAAAATCTGCAAATCGGGGATGTTTTTATCCGGGGCGGTTCGCCGGGACACGCGGTCATCGTGGTCGATGTAGCTGAAAACAATGCTGGGCAAAAGGTTTTTCTCCTGGCCCAAAGCTATATGCCTGCGCAGGAAATCCAAGTGTTGAAAAACCCGAACGACCAAGGTTTAAGTCCTTGGTATTCAAGTGCTTTTGGGGAAAACCTCGAAACGCCGGAATGGGATTTCAAAAAATCTGAATTGAAAGGCTTTTGAGAAATAAAAAATCCGTGTCTCATCCGCGTCATCCGTGTTCCCTCGATCGAGAAGGGAACACGGATGACGCGGATGAGACACGGATTTACGGACCAATTTTGTCCAAGATTACTTCTTCTTGTCTTTTTTGGCCTTCTCCTCCTGAAGTCGCTGTTGCTCTTTCATGGCCTGATCAAGCCTTGCGCGGAAGCCCGTGGTCTTTTTGGGCTTGGCCTTATTGGCCTCTAGTTGGGCCTTAATTTTCTCTTTATCAATCAGGTACTCCTTGGTAATCAGCGTTTGACCAATGTTCAGGATATTACTGAAACACAGGTAAAGCGTGAGTCCCGAAGCGAAGTTGTTGAAGAAGAACATGAAGAACACTGGCATGGTGTACTGCATGTATTTCATCACCTTCATCTGGTCGTTCTGCATCGAACTGGCATCCATTTGCTTCATCGAGTACCAGGTGTACCAAAGCGTGGTAACTACCCAGATTAGCGTGAACAAACTGATGTGCGCGCCCGCGCCAAATGGCAAATGGAAGGGCAGCTGCATGATGCTGTCGTAGCTAGAAAGGTCGGTGGCCCACAAGAAACTTTCCTGGCGGAACTCGATACTCGCCGGGAAAAACCGGTACAAGGCAAACCAAATCGGCATTTGCAGGAAAATAGGCAAACAGCCGCCAAGCGGATTCACGCCATATTCACTGTACAATTTCATGGTTTCCACGCTCATAGCCTGTTGGTCGTCGCCATGCTTTTTCTTGAGTTCTTCAAGACGTGGTTTCAAGGCCGCCATTTTGGATTGGCTGAGCACCATGCGGTAGGTGAGCGGGTACACGAGCAGTTTTACCAACAAGGTCAGCACCAAAATCACGATGCCATGATTGCCGATAAATTTTGCAAGCAAATCCAAAATCGGGTGAATCACCCAACGGTTGATGGCGCCAAAAATGCTCGCACCAAACGGGATAATGTCTTGAAGCGACACCCCGAATTCTTGCAAACGTTTGAATTCGTTCGGTCCTGAGTAAATGGCCATGCTGGCTGAACCGTTTTCAAACGGCACCGTCGCAGTGGTTTTCAGCAGTTTCAAATTCGGGTCGGCATCGCCAAAAACCTTGACCTCACCCGTGAATTGACGGAACGTAAAGCCTTGGGCCACGATACTGGTATTGAAAAACTGGTTGGAATGTGAAAACCAATCCACTGGCTTGTCGCCCAGGCTCTGGGTATCGTCTTCCCGGCAATTGCAATAGTCCGTTTTATCGGAAGATTTGTAATAGACCGTCGACATGGTGCGCTCATACGTCTGGTTGCGCTCCAATTTGTCGAGGTGGTTCTCCCAGTAAAAGCGCAATTCCTTCTGTGTCAGCACATTCTCAAGTCCATTCGCGGCAATGCGGTAGTCGATGCGGTAGTTGTCGGGCGTAAGCGTGTACGTTTGCTCGAGGTATCGACCTGCTCCAGCATCGGCGCGGAAGGTGATGGTATTGCCGTTTTTGGTCGGAGTAAAATACAAATCGCTGGTGAGGACCTTTCCGCTGGCGGTATTTCCGACGGGGATTTCGTACTCAAAGCGGTTTTGGTTGTCTTCAAGCAATCGCAGGGGACTTTTGAAGTCTTTGCCGGAGGTGTCTGTCAGGACCTTCTCAAATTTCTTGAGGAAAACCTCCTTGATCCGTCCGCCTTTGCTGGTGAACGTGATGCGCACCAAATCGTTTTCCAATTCCACAAACTGTTCTTCTCCGGCAGCCGCTGCTGCGAACACGCCAAATTTTGCGGCCATCATCCCGTTTTGGGCTGCTGTATCAGGCGCTTGGGCGGGGGTGGGGGCAGTTGCGGTGGGTGTTTGTGGTGCCGTCGTATTTTGCGCAGGCTGTTGGGCGGCTTGGGCAGTTTGCTCGGCTTGGAGTTCTTCGGGCGTTTTCTTCGGTGGGGCAGAGTATTGCATCCACAAAAACAACAACAGGAATATCAGCCCCATGCCGATGTAAGTACTCAGTTGACTCTGTTTTTCTTCCATTACATTTGTTTTTACCACATAGCGCACAGCGGAGACATAGGATTCATCCTTTTAACTTTCTACATGTGATGCGCGCCACTAGGTTTTCCAATTAGGCCGCAAAAGTATGGCAAAACCTATCGCAATTATAGCAAAGCTCGAAGATTGCCCCGTTTAGCTCGACCGAACGCCGGTAAATGCCTGTTGGGAGGCTGCTTTTGTCCTGTGCTCGGGAAGAAAGTTTGCCTCTGCGTAGCAGAACGGGAAATTTACCAGACACGCCTCTCCAAGCAATTTCTACTTTTGGCGCAGAAAAAACACTCTTGGGTTTATGAAAAAACTGTTACTCGCGATTTGCCTCCTAGGCCATTTTTCCGGAAACGCACAAACGCTCCCGGATGTTGAAATCCCCATTACTTCCCGCAATTACTTCGAGATCTGTGCACAACTCGACGCCTATTTTGCGCAGGAAAATGTGGTACAAGAACACAATCCAGCGGATGAGGAGGAATGTTGGGACAATGCACACGTAAAATACCAGCGCTGGAAATGGTGGTGGCGCGACCGAGTACAAGCCGACGGTTCGTTCCCGAATTTGCGCGCACAATGGATTGATTATCAAAAACATTTTGCAGCAGCAGCCCAAAATCGAGACGACCAGCCCGTTTGGAAAAACGAAGGTCCTGCCAAAAACCCAAACAGCGGTTACTGGGGCATGGGCCGCACCAAACACGTGGCATTCCACCCCACCGACCCACTTACTTTTTTTGTAGGTACACCCGACGGAGGTTTCTGGAAAACCACCGATGGGGCCGAAACCTGGACACCCATGGGCGATGGCCTGCCCTACCTCCCGGTCAGCGTGATACTCATCAACCCCCAACACCCGGATACGATGTACATCTCCCTGGGCGATACAGGCGGCTGGTGGAACTGGAACCTGGGCGTGTACCGCAGCACCGATGGCGGCAACACCTGGGCCCCCACCGGATTGGATTGGGAGCTTTCGGAAGAAAACGTCATCTACAACATGGTGATGGCGCCTAACAACCCTCAAGTCATTTTTGCCGCTACCAACCGCGGTATCCGCCGCACCCTGGATGGGGGCGATACCTGGACTACCTTGCGCACCGGCGAATACACGGACATCAAATTCCGCCCAGGAGATGACTCCACGATTTATGCCGCACACCATAATTATTGGGAAACCAGCCAGGTTGTAAAAAGTACCAATGGCGGCGAAACCTGGACGAAGGTCTCTAACTTCATAACCACCAACAACGACCTCCGCCTGGCCGTTAGCCCGCTCATGACCGATTGGTTGGGGGTTCACTTCTCCAACGGAAAACGCTTTTTGTTGTCCAAAGACGGTGGCCTGACCTATACCAACAACGCCGCGCCGGAAGACGATTGGGGCATTTTCAATTTTTCGGCTTCGGATTCAAACATCGTTTACCTCGCTGGGGTGTCGGTGAGCCGCTCGCTTGACCAAGGCGCTACCTGGGAAAAAATTACCCACTGGTACAACGACGGCGAACACGATGAAGTCCACGCAGACGCCCACGACATGGTGCACAGCCCACATAGCCCTACCGAACTTTGGTACTGCAACGACGGCGGACTTTACCGCTACGACGAGCTTTCGCAAAACTGGACGGACCTCTCGGACGGTCTGGCTATCGCGCAATTCTATCGCATTGCCGTAAGTGAAACGGGACAGGTAAAGATTGCGGCCGGTTCGCAGGACAATGGTGGATGGCTGCGCACTTCTTTTGGCTGGAAACACACCAATGGCGGGGATGCTATGTGTCAGATCATCGACCCCACCAACAACAACGTGATTTACACGGAGTATTATGGCGGAAACGACATTTACCGTTCCACCAACAATTACCAAAGTGATGTCAACATTGCCAACAATATCCCAGGGGAGCCTTCGGGCGATTGGGTGACCCCGTTCATCCTCAACACACAAAACACCCAAACCTTTATCGTAGCCTTTGAGGATATTTTCCGTTCGTACGACCGCGGCGACCATTTTCATAAAATCAGCAATAACCTCACGGGCAGCGCTGATGCTGACCTTCGGGACGTATCCATGTCGCTCAGCGACACCAATTTCATCGTTGCTACACGCGCCAACCGGGTGTATAAAACTTCCAACGGCGGACAAACCTGGACCAACAAACTGGTATCCACGGGCGAAGACATCACCCGAATCGCCATACACCCGACCAACAACGACCGAATGTGGGTAACCAAGAGCGGGTATGCCGCCGGGAAAAAGGTGTTTACGACCACCAATGGCTGGCAAACGTCCCAAAACATATCCGGCAACCTGCCCAACGTGCCCGCCAACTGCATTATTTACGATTCCATTACCAATTACCTGATCGTGGGTACAGACATCGGTGTCTTTTACTCCGATGCCGACCAAATTGACTGGAAAGCCTATGGGGAAGGGATGCCTGCCGTGTATGTGCTGGACCTGAAAATCCGCCAAGCCACGCGCAAGTTGTATGCGGGCACCCACGGTCGTGGTGTATATTCCATTGATTTACAAACCTTGGTAAGCACCAACACCCCTTCTAATGAAAGGATTGAAGCCCGCATTTACCCCAACCCAACCCGTAATGTGTTGATGTTCAAAGCTGAAGCCGGACAAACTTTTGACGGTAAAATCGAGTTGTTCGATGCGGTAGGCCGCAGGGTTTGGAGCAAAAACATTGCCCAACAGTACCTGAATGAAGTGGTACTGGATGTGGCCGCGCTACCAGTGGGGCTGTATTTCCTGCAGGCCGTTAATGCTCAGGGGCAGAATATGTTCCGGGAAAAGGTGGTGATTGGGGAGTAATTTTTGACGAAATTGGGTGATTTCAAACTTTTGGAAAGCCCGGGGTTTTATATTTGAGATTGTAGATTACATGATTTAAGATTTAAGAAGGCACCAGCCAATTCGGAATACCGGGGGATTCGCCCCAATCTGCAATCTTAAATCATGTAATCTACAATCTTAAATATAAAACCCAATCTATTCAAATCGCACCTCCACAATCCTCAAACGGTGTTTTTTGCCCAATTTCAACTTTCTGGGGGTATTCAGATACCAGCCTGCGCCAAAAGACCCCGCAGCGAGACCGTAAAGTGAGGGCGCGTCCACCGTTTTGTCCTGATATCCAAACCTGCCAACCGTGGTGGCCAGGGCCAGCGTTGCCCCAAGTGAGAATGCCGCTCCGCCCAGGATGCGCCAGATGGGTTTTCGGCGCATTTTCAGGGTTTGGATTTCCGGGAGTTTCACCGCGAAATTATCCAGCATCAAAGTATTTGTTTCGGGCAAAATATCCGTGATGGTACGCTCGTACCAGTAATTTTCTTCACCCACAAGTCGGAAACGAAGTACGTCGCCAATGTAAAATTTAGTGGTCCGGGCGCGATTGGCACGCTCCAGCAAAAGCATTTTCTGGCCATAAGCGGATAACCCAGAGCAGCACAAAAAGAGGAGTAAAAAAGTACGCATGGTGGATTTTTTGGGAAGGAACGTATAAATCGCTATTTCGCGGCGAACTTAGGCGCTGACCAATTCCCGCACCGGCAAAATCGACTTGAGTTTTTCTACCACAAAATCGACCTCTGCCCGGGTATTGTAGTGGGAAAATGAAAAACGAATACTTTTCCGAGCCGGGTCGGCATGAATGGCTTCGAGCACGTGGCTGCCTTTTTCCGAGCCGCTCGAACAAGCCGAACCGCCCGAACAACTGATGCCCGCAATGTCGAGGCTCAGCAGCAAAAGTTCGTTTTTCGGATTGGGCGGGAAGGATACGTTGAGTACCGTGTAGAGGCTGTCGCCATCGCAGTCGCCGTTGAACTGTACGTCTTCAAATTCTTCGATAAGTCTTTCTTTCAGGTAGTTACGCACGTTTTTGATGTGCGCCACCCGCGCTTCAATTTCGGTGGTTGCCAGCTCTAGCGCTTTGGCCAAGCCCACAATTCCATACACGTTTTCCGTGCCGCCGCGCATATTCCGCTCCTGAGCCCCACCATCGATAAAGGGTTTGATGGGCGAATCCGGGCTGATATAAATAAAGCCTACGCCTTTGGGTCCGTGGAATTTATGCGCCGCCCCGGAAAGGAAATTGACCGGCGTTTCTTGTACGTTGATGGGGAAGTGCCCTACGGTTTGTACCGTGTCCGAATGGAAAAGCGCGCCGTATTGGCGACAAAGTTCGGAGACCTTGCCGAGGTCAATCATGGTGCCAATTTCGTTGTTGGCGTGCATGAGCGAAACCAGTGTTTTTTTGCCGCCGCCTTGTTGCAAAGCTGCTTCAAGTGCTTGATAATCAGGCCGTCCGAGGGCATCTACCGGCAGCCAAACCACTTCCACCCCGTTCACTTTTTCCACGGTTTCGATGGCGTGTGTGCCGCAGTGGTGTTCCGTTGGGCTGCTGATGATGCGTTGCACACCGAGGTCGCGCACGGCACATTTGATGGCCATGTTGTTGCTTTCCGTGCCGCCGGAAGTGAAAAATATCTCGCCAGTGCCTGCTCCAATGCTTTGAGCCACGGATTTTCGTGCTGCTTCTACCGCTGCGCGCACGCTCCGCCCTTCCGCATGGATGCTGGAAGGGTTGCCATATTGCCCGCGCAAAATGGGCAGCATCGCGTTGATGACTTCTTCAGAGATGGGGGTGGTGGCGGCGTTGTCGAAATATACTCTTTGCATGGTAAGTTGTAAATTGAGTGATGCTGGTCTCAAATGGTTGATATTGAGTTTATGCGGTTGATGAAGGTTGATAATTGCGCTCAAGAAGGCAGGAACAGTCCACTTTTTAGGGCTCAAAAAATAAACCTGCATCAACTTTATCAACCAAATCAACTTTCGAGGCAGCCACCACTTACTATTAAATCATTCTACGATGATAATTCACCTGTCCAAGGTGGTAATTCAGGTGTGTGAGCAAGTGAAGCACCATGTATCGTGTGGTTACCACCTGCCCGTGTTTTTCCAGGGGGTAAGTTTTGTCAAAATCTGCTTCTGAATAGTCATGAAGCGTGGTTTTTATCATCAAAATTGTCTCCTCAATGCCAGAAATGAGTTCGCTGCGCGGGATGTTTTTTAGCGAGAACTCATCGTCACGATGTCGAAGGTAGCCCGTATTGCCGAGCACCGCCCCGATGAAATGGTTCAGGTTGCCTAGCAGGTGCAGACAAAGATTGCCCGCAGCGTTGGCGATGCCTGGCCGAATTTCCCAAATAGTGGCCTCTTCGACGTACAAGCCGATTTCTTCGCGAAGTTTGAGGAGTTCGCGTTCGAAAAATTCGAGGAGATGTTCTTTCAGCATTTTACATCTGTTGATTCGATGCGCGGTGTTAAAATAACCTGACTATTCTCATATTGTATAGTGGTGGTAAAATTGCCCCGGTCTTCAGGCCGGGGATTGAAAAGGAACAAAGGTAAGTCAGGGCTTTAGCCCTTGTTTTTAAGGGCTAAAGCCCTACATCTCCCCAAATCCCTCATGT
>JALHPW010000007.1:0-2844 GCA_022842255.1 Saprospiraceae bacterium
GATGCAAAGGAGGGTTGGGGTGAGAAAGCGCTTAAGTTGTTTACCAAGGATGTTTTCCTTTATCTCTCTGAACCCAACCTGAATCAGGCATTGAACAACTTGGTTCTTTCCGTTTTTGACCGCGAACCCTGTGTCGTAGTAGCACATTCTTTAGGAACCATCGTATCCTACAATCTCCTCAAAAAAAACAGCGATTTACAGGTTAAAAAGTTCATCACGCTGGGGTCGCCGTTGGGATTAGTGTCGATAAAAAAACAATTGCCGCCGCCGATAGAAGTGCCCAAATGCGTTCAACATGGTTGGTTTAATGCGTACGACGAACGCGATTTTGTGGCTTTAAATCCATTGGATAGCCTAAATTTTCCGGTTGCACCGCCTAGTAAAATAGAAAACAAGGGCGACCTAAAGAATAAAACCCCCAACAACCACGGCATCGTTGGTTATTTAAACGATGCGGTCGTAGCCAAAACAATTTACGATGCCCTGCATCTACCCTGAGTTCCTGAGACTTTTCCTTAAAACATGACGACTTTTAACTCAATATTTCCATGAAACACCTCTCCCTAACCGCTTTACCCGCCATAGCCTTGGCGATGGCGGGCTTCCTCACCGCCTGCCAAAATACCCCCACCCCAAACTCATCCACTACCACCGTGCAGCCATCCGTGTTTAAACCTGAATCCGCCACCGCGCCACATCCCGAACAAAAACCCAAAGAACTCCTCACCGCCTGGGGCGATAAACGGGTGGACGAATATTACTGGCTCAACGAGCGCGAAAACCCCGCCGTGACCGCCTACCTCGAAGCCGAAAACCGCTACGCCGATTCCGTGCTCGCCCCCGTGAAAGGCATGCGCGAAAAACTCTACGAAGAACTCAAATCCCGCATCAAAGAAGACGACCAATCCGTCCCCTATTTCAAAAACGGATACTGGTACGTCCTGCGTTTTGAAAAAGGCAAGGAATACCCGATTTATACGCGCCGAAAAGGCGACATGAACGCTGCCGAAGAGGTGTTGGTCGATGTGAACGCCCTCGCCGCCGGCAAGGAATATTGCCAGTTTGGCGGGTTTCAGGTGAGCCGCGACAACCAACTCCTTGCCTATTCCGTGGACTACAGCGGCCGCAACCTGTTCAAGGTTTACTTCAAAAACCTCACAACAGGTAAAGACCTGCCCGATTCCTTCGACATCGGCGGGGCATTCGTCTGGGCCAACGACAACAAGACCATCCTGTACGATACCAAGGACAAAACCACCCTGCGCAACGATAAAATCTGGCGGCACGTCATCGGCACTCCCCAAAAATCGGACGTGCTGATGTACCATGAAAAAGACGAAACCCAATACGCCTACCTCGGCAAATCCAAAAGCGAGCAGTACTTTTTTGTCAACTCCGCCTACACACAAACCGTTGAGGTTCAATATCTGGATGCGAATAATCCCACCGGAAATTTCCAAACCATCCGCCCCCGCGAAAAGGATTTCTTTTACGACGCCGAACATTGGAACGATAAATTCCTGATCCGCACGAACTGGGACGCCAAGAACTTCCGACTCATGGAGGCCCCTGCTTCGGCCCCGCAGCGCGAAAATTGGAAAGACGTGTTGCCGCATCGCGCCGATGTGTTGCTCGATGGGTTCACGGTGTTCAAAGACCACCTCGTCACCGCCGAACACAAGGGCGGCCTCAGCCAGGTCCACGTAATCCGTTGGGCCGACAAAGCCGACCACTACATCGAAGTGGGTGAGCCAACCTATGCCTGTTTTGTGGACAACAACCCCGAATTCGACACCAAAACCCTGCGTTATGGCTTTTCTTCATTGAAAACGCCCGCCACCGTGGTGGATTACAACATGGACACAAAGGCCAAGGAAATCAAAAAAGTGGCCCCGGTTTTGGGTGGTTTCGACTCGAACAATTACCAAACCGAGTACGTCTGGGCCACCGCCCGCGACGGCGTGAAAGTGCCCATCTCACTGGTGTATAAAAAAGGCACCCCGAAAAACGGCTCCGCACCTTGCCACCTGACGGGTTATGGAAGCTACGGCAGTAGCTACGACCCCTTCTTCAACCGCGACAAAGTGAGTTTGCTCGACCGCGGTTTTGTGGTTGCCATCGCACATATCCGCGGCGGCATGGAAATGGGCTACCAATGGTACGAGGACGGCAAAATGATGAAGAAAATGAACACGTTCAACGACTTCATCGACTGCTCAGACTTTCTGGTGAAGGAAAAATACACCTCCGCCGACCGCCTTTTTGCGGAAGGTCGCTCTGCCGGGGGACTGCTCATGGGCGCTGTGACCAACATGCGCCCCGACCTTTACAAAGGCATCATCACAGGGGTACCTTTCGTGGACGTGCTGACCACCATGAGCGACCCCAGCATCCCGCTCACCACCGGCGAGTACACAGAATGGGGCAATCCGGCCATTCAAGCCGAATACGAGTACATGAAAACCTACTCGCCGTACGACAATATGAAAAAAGGGAACTACCCCAATATGTTGGTACTCACCTCTTTCGCCGATTCACAAGTGCAATATTTTGAGCCCGCCAAGTACGTGGCAAGGCTCCGTGATTTGAAAACCGATAAAAACGTGTTGCTCTTCAAAACCAACATGAGCGGCTCGCACGGCGGCGCTTCGGGCCGTTTCAAACGCCTCGAAGAACGCGCCCTGGAATACGCCTGGATGATGGGCTTGTTGGGTATGGATGGCGAGGAGATGAAGCAGTGAGGGTTTTATAGTGGTGGGGCGCCTGGGGAGTAGTGGCACCACAATGGTACCAAAAAAAAACAAAAGTATTTAAAAAAAAAAAAAAAAAAAAAAAACAAAAATA
>JALHPW010000007.1:2854-17884 GCA_022842255.1 Saprospiraceae bacterium
TTTGGGCGCCACCAATTCGCCCGCCCCCCCACCACTTGGCTCCCATAAAAAGCCTATGGCTTTAAAAATACTCAAAGAAAATTTCACACAACTTTTCTGAGTATTTATTCTTTAACCCTAGATGGATAGCAGCGTTGAGTTTTTTAATTTTTAACTCCTGCAATTTTTCATAAATTGATTTTTCATAAAAAATAAAAAATAGCCAAAAGTGATCGAATTTAGAATAGTCAAAATTCATTGGATCAAGCAACCAGCGAAGAGCAAGGGGCAAATCTGACTGGTTCAATAACCAATTCAAAGTTTCCTTATTTAAACCTTGGTTAAAATTGAGCTTGACAAGATTTCTTGCCAGCCAATATTCTTGGAAGGGCACAATAGGAATCCCTAATTGATTGTAACTAATCGGCTCAAGCTCTCCATCTGGCTTAAACTGTATCTTTTTTATGTTTTCAAACTGACTCTTGATAAATTTCAACAAATCGACTGGCAAATCCTGTTGAGGTACCACTTTCACAGTCATGGCCTCCAAATAGAGAATCACCACATCCAAGTCAAGTCTTGTCCTCAATTGATTGACGATAAGCTTCTGAATTGTCTCAATTTGTTCCAGTTCTAGAAACTCGTGGAAATGAGCAAGAGTAGACAGATGATCGATTTTAGAGGTGCCGCCTTCTCCTTCTGTCAAGTAACTTTCCCAAAAACCAGAATATGAAATGCGAAAATCAGGATGAAACACTCGGAGCTCTTCTATCAATTGTGAAAAACGAGAAGGGTTAACAACATAATCACTTGCAACCAAATTTAGAATTGTTTGTATTTGTGATTTGTTATAAAACTGTATATGTTTACAAGAAAAAGACAAAAACATATCAGAGTCCGAGAACCGTTTTGTATTGAATTGTCGACTCTTCAAAACCGCATCACACAACTGGGCTGCCAAACCTGGTGATAAGTCACTCAAATCTGTAAGAGACAATATTATCAATAAGTTAGGTCCAAGGAGTTTATCTAAAAAGCCTTCATAAATACTATTTCGGTGCAAGTAATTTTGATACAGCTTATTTTCAAAGACACCACCTATCATTGTATTTTCCTGAAACCCGCTTTTGAAAAAATTAAGTGCGTACTCAATAAAACTCTTTTTTTGCCCTTCGACAAATTGAATTTCTTTTATTTCGTAGTGATTCAGGATAGATTTCAGAGTTTCTGGCTTGAGCCAACGTAAGCAAAGAAGCAGGATGTTTCCATGAAATCCCGAATAACGGTTTTCGTATCTGTTAGCTGTTTGGTAGCTAGCAATCAGAGCTTCAAACGTCTTTTCAGCCGCGCTACGAAATGCTCTATCGTCGTCAGCGATTAAGCCGTTGGAATCAAAAAACCAACATAGATTTTCAAATTCCCAACCCAAATAAGAAGGATGGTTAGCACCTAAATAAAAACCAGATTCATTTTTATAGATTTTATATACTTTTAAAATTTCTGCAAATCTCTTTTCAATCTCTATTGAGAAATTCAAGATTATTTTTCCCGTTTTAATTTCATCCAGTAGTTTTTGAACTTCACTTTCAATTTGAATTGACCGAAGCAGTTCATTCAAATCAATGCTATCCACCTCCTTTTTTATTACTTCGCCATATTCTGAAGAATAGTCACCGAATCGGCTGCGTATATGGAGCAATAACCCTACTTTTTTACGGTTTAGCTGGCACAAAAATAAAAGTGCATAATCCTCAGCCCGTCGTGCTTCAAATTCCAGTTTTTGAAAAACTTCGTAGGCCTCGGCATAGAAGCACATTTGGCTGAGAACAAAACCATCCAAAAGCCCGTCACGAAGCGGATTAGGAACCATGTCAGGTTTACCAAAAGCGTATTCCCGTTTTTGGATTGTTTCAAGCAATTCATTGAATTGCAGGCCTGACCACTTATGAAAGAGTAATTTTTCTGAAAACTGGCTGTCCAAATCAATTCTGTAGTGCCTTATTTCATCATCATCCTTTCTATGAATACAAAAGATATTGCTAGAAATTAATTTTTCGAATACATACCAAAGCTTTCTTTCATAATCTTGAACAGATAATATCTCATTACGAAGTATGCCGTCATCTTTTATTAAAATTTTATTTCCCTCAAATTCAATGCTCTGCATTAGTTGGACTACAGAGGCATTGCCAGTTTCCAAAAACCGCAGTCCCGTATCTGCGTCCTCTTGAACCTTACTTATAGACAATCGAAATGGTGAAAAAGGAAATAACCGTTCAAACGCATAAGGTGGAAGCGAATTAAAGGCACGAAACATGTAAAGGGCATCATATAGTTGCTCTAAAATAGACTGGGATTTGGCTTTCCGTAAGCGCTCATACTTATGGTAATTTTTTTCACTGAGGAAGTTTATGAAATCAGCTGTTTTAGCTCCTATACCAGAAGGCATTTGAGGGGTCCCATTCCCGATTCTTATCAAAATCCTTGAATAGCCATCCGCCCATCCAATTAAATGAACACCCCTATTTTTGAAATAAGTTTTTTCATGTTCGTTCATTGGCTTGACCGAAAACAAATACGCAGGTTGAAAATCTTTTCCCAGAATATCTTTTACCCAATCCAAAATCTGTTTCAAATTACGGTCATCAAAAGAGAACCCAACAAAAAGGACGATATGGGAAGCAAAGATACTTTTCACAAAGTTTTCAGTCAGAGGGCGTTCGCGTGAATATTTAAGGTAATCATCTTCGCGAAAAACAAAATTTAGACGTTCCCAATCACCATGCATTTTAACCAAAAACTTGCTTAAATTCGAACGTGGAAAATCTCCATCTTCTCGAACGATAAAGTAAGGAGCTGGAATTGGAAGAGCCTTTTCTAGCAAGTCATCAAAATTGGTAGTAATAATGTGTTGGGGTCTCAATTTAGCAATCGCCCGGTGAATTTCGTTGGGCTGCGGGTTTTTAGAGTACCCCAATAACTCAAGAAGTCTATCTTTATATTCCTTACTCCCCCTTGCGTTGTATAAGTATTGAGCAACTAACGTAGGGTCCGAATTGGGGTCAAGATCGGAGTCAAAAAGGTCCAACATTTCCAATTTTATCTCACCCCAAAGCGGAAGACCAGAATCCCTGGAAATGCCTGCGCCTGCAAAAACCACCAATTTCCCTTGTTCATGTGCTTGTTGAAGCACGTAAATACTCTGCCTTAAATCTGCAGGGAGATTTTCAAGCGCAAATTCTTGAAGTAATGCTTGTAAAACTTGTGCATGATCAGGAGAAAATATCGTAAAATTTTTATCCAAATCACCTTTGCTAATCCAAACGAACTCATTGGTTTGTTCCCTGCTTTTTTCAAAAAAAGGTTCATCTACGTAGACCTCTGCTACTGTATTTGAGCTGCTTTGAAAAAATTCAGACAAATCAATCTCTAATTTTTGAGCATAATAATTTTCGAATTTTTCAAGAGCTATTCCAAATCTTTTGCAAAATTGCTTTTTCAAATCGCCATATCGAAAATAACCATTCAATGCTGGGTTAGTGGATAAGAAAAATTCAAGCAGGCCTGAGTCGCCTTTTTTTATAAAAAGATGAAACTCCGTTGTTGCATTCTTTTTAAATCGAATATTTACAAATGTTTGATGTGCCATTTGGACTAAAAAGTAACTTTTTTGCCTAAAAAATAGGATACTAAGTATTTGAGGATTGAGTGCCCACTAATTTAAAGTATTTCCTAAAGGTAGGCCAAAAATTTTACGCGCGCCAAACTTTCCTTATATTTTATACATAAAAAAATCTAAAATACCGGGAAATATTTCAGTTGAAATTTCTAGGTCACAGAAGTGTTTCGCAGAGTGAAATATGTGAAAGTGCAGACGATATTCAAATTCCCAATCGGAACCAGCATTTGCGCAAACAAGAGTTTCGACAAGTTTTCCCATTTATACCCAGAAAATTAAAGTATAAATTGAGCTTTCGATTTTTTAAAACAATTCGTTTTTTTATTGCAAATTGCCCTACTTTTGCCTTTTCGTGAAAACCTCCCAGCACCCACGTTGTTTTCCCGCTCGAAATGGCAAAAGCTAAGACTAAAGAAACGGTTGACGGTACACGGTTGGCGGTACACGGTATACAGCACACGGTTGACGGTACCGAAGCGCTCACCGTCAACCGCGAACCGTCAACCGCGAACCGTGTGCCGTCCATAGAAGTGATCGGCGCGCGCGTCCACAACCTAAAAAATGTGGACGTCCAGATTCCGCGCAACCAATTGGTGGTCATCACCGGCGTCAGCGGCTCGGGCAAATCAAGCCTGGCCTTCGATACCATTTACGCCGAAGGACAACGGCGATTCATGGAAACCCTTTCAAGCTACGCCCGGCAGTTCATCGGCGAAATGGAACGGCCCGATGTGGACCAGATTACCGGACTTTCCCCGGTCATTTCCATCGAACAAAAAACCACCGGTCGCAATCCACGCTCCACGGTGGGTACCGTCACGGAGGTCTACGATTTTCTCCGTTTGTTGTTCGCCCGCGCCGGCGAGGCTTATTCCTACGAGACGGGGAAAAAGATGGTGAAATACACCGAGGAGCAGATTGTGGAAAACATCACGGAGCGCTTTGCCGGACAAAAAATCGCATTGCTGGCCCCGGTGGTCCGCTCGCGTAAAGGCCATTACCGCGAACTTTTCGAGCAAATCCGCAAACAAGGTTACACCCGCGTCCGGGTAGATGGCGAGGTCCTGGAAATCACCAACGGGATGCAACTCGACCGCTACAAAATCCACGATATCGAGATTGTGGTGGACCGCCTCAAAGTCGGCGACGACCGAAACGAACGCCTGGCCGAAAGCCTGGGCACCGCATTGAAACTAGGCGACGGACTCGTGCAAGTGCTGGACCTGGATGGGAACGATGCACCCGGAACAACAAACGCGGACCATGTGCCGGTGCTGTCCGCCTACTCCAAAAACCTGATGTGCGCCGATACCGGCCTTTCTTACGATGAACCTTCCCCAAACACCTTTTCGTTCAACTCCCCCTACGGAATGTGCCCGCATTGTAAGGGCCTGGGTGAAATCCACGAAGTGGATATGGAACGCGTTATTCCGGACAAAACCAAGAGTATCAATGAGATAGGCATTGTCCCGCTCGGCGAGGTGCGGGAAAATATGTTGTTCAAACAACTGCGCGCACTGGCCAAAAAACACAATTTTTCGTTCAGCACCCCCGTCAAGGATTTGCCCGAAACCGTACTGAGCGCCATCCTCCACGGTGGCGACGAAATTAAAGTGGACATGACTTGGGGCAGCGAGGAATGGAGCTACGATATGGCCTTCGACGGCCTCATCAATGTGCTCAAACGCCAATACGCCGAGGCTACCAGCGAAAAAGCCCGGCAGTGGGCGGAGGATTTTATTGCCATCGTGACTTGTCCGGAGTGCGCAGGCACCCGCTTGAAAAAGGAAAGCCTGTGGTTCAAAATCGCCGAACGCAACATCGCGGAATTGGCCCAGATGGATTTGGCGGAATTGTACGCTACCCTGGAACATGTGGACGAACAACTGAGCGAACGCCAACGCGCCATCGCTAAAGATGTATTGAAGGAAATCCGGTTCCGGTTAAAATTCCTCTTGCAGGTGGGCCTTGATTACCTCGCGCTCGACCGCCCTGCCCGATCGCTGTCGGGTGGTGAAGGCCAGCGTATCCGATTGGCCACCCAGATTGGCTCTCAGCTCACGGGTATCACCTACATATTGGATGAGCCGAGCATCGGCCTGCACCAGCGCGACAACCACCGTTTGATTCAGGCACTCAAGAATTTGCGCGACATTGGCAATACGGTCCTGGTAGTGGAGCACGACCGCGACATCATGCTGGAATCCGATTACCTCATCGACCTTGGTCCGGGGGCGGGCAAACACGGGGGCCAAATCGTAGACATCGGCAAACCCGCTGACTTCCTGAAAAACCCCACCGCCACCTCCGATTACCTCGCGGGGCGCTCCAAATTCGAAATCCCCAAAGTGCGCCGCGCAGGCACCGGGCAATGGCTCGAACTGGAGGGCTGTACCGGGCACAATTTGAAAAACACCACGCTCCGGATTCCGCTGGGCACTTTCACCTGTATCACGGGCGTGAGTGGATCGGGCAAGTCTTCACTCGTCAACGAGACGCTGTACCCCATCCTGCAAAGTCATTTCCACAACAGCCTCAAACGGCCGCTCAAGTACGAGAAAATCAATGGACTGGAACATCTCGACAAGGTAATTGAGATTGACCAAAGCCCCATCGGGCGTACCCCACGCTCGAACCCTGCTACCTACACCAATGTGTTCGGCGACATCCGAAAACTCTTTGCCGACACGCCGGAAGCCAAAATCCGGGGTTATGCCAATGGGCGTTTTTCGTTCAATGTAAAGGGAGGCCGCTGCGATGTTTGTGAAGGCGCGGGTCTGCGCACCATCGAGATGAATTTCCTGCCGGATGTACAGGTACATTGCGAACGCTGTCAGGGTCGCCGCTACAACCGCGAAACCCTGGAAGTGCTGTACAAAGGCAAATCCATCGGCGATGTGTTGGACATGACCATCCATGAAGCGGCGGAATTTTTCCAGCCCATCCCGAATATCTATCGGAGAATCAAGACCTTACAGGATGTAGGACTCGGCTACATCACCCTTGGGCAACAGGCCACTACCCTCTCCGGCGGTGAAGCCCAGCGCGTGAAACTCGCCGAAGAACTGTCCAAAAAAGATACCGGTCGTACGATATACATCCTCGACGAGCCCACCACGGGCTTGCATTTTGAGGATATCCGTCAACTGCTTTTGGTGCTGAACAAACTCGTAGAAAAAGGGAATACCGTCATTGTCATTGAGCACAACCTCGATGTGGTGAAAATGGCCGACCATATCGTTGATGTGGGTCCGGAGGGTGGTTTTCGGGGTGGACGGATTGTGGCAGCTGGTACGCCTGAGGAGGTTGCGGCAATTGAGGAAAGTTGGACGGGTAGGATTTTGAAGGATGAACTCAACCCTGCTCCAAAATAAACCCAGCATCAATTTTCAACACCGAGTGCAGGCGTTTGGCCAAATCCATGTTCACTTTTCGCTTGCCCTGCATGACTTCAGAAAGCCGGGTGGCGGAAATCTCCAACAAGGCGGCGAGGTCTTTTTGTTTGAGCTTGCGCTCGTACATTTTTAGTTCGAGCATCTCCACTAGCGTTTTGGGTTGGCGGATGGGCATGAGCGGAATACCATCCTCCCAGGCTTCGGCGAGCAGGGAAAGATGGCGGAGCTCTTCTTTCTCGATTGCGCTTAACGTGTGCAGACCGCCTTGGGCAGTTGATTTGCTCAAATAGGTTTCCACGCGATCCATAACCTGACGGTAATCTTCTTCTGAATTGATTTTGTATTGCATAAAAATTCAAATTATGGTCACATCCACCTTGTCATAATCAGCATGTGTGCCGACAAAGCGGATGAAAATGGTACGGATATCAAAGAAAATCATGGCAACTAGCCGATATCGATTCCCCCGGATATTGAATACAAAACGGTCATTTCCAACATAATCTACTGAATTGAACATCAAACGAACCTCCCCGGGAGCGCCCCAATCAGCTTCTTTTACCAAATAATACCAGTCGTTCATTGCGTCAATCGCATCAGGGTGCTCAGCCCCAAAATCCCGGAGTATGCTTTTGCTGATAACGACCATTTGGAATGCAAAAATGAAAATAAAATTCCATTTTTCAAAATTATTTTCTAAAAATCAAAACGAGAATAAGCGCTCACGTAACATATTTGAGCCCGCGGCACATATTTTCCCACTCTGAAAGAAATAGTTTCCAACTTTCCTTTGCCAAAAAGAGAAGGTTTTATACTTTTGCCGCCCGTTTTGAAAAACTGCCAAGTCAATGGACAACTTTGTAGCGTATTCCCTGCCAATTCAAGGGCTAAAAACCGGAATACATCATTTCAAATTTGAGGTTGACGACGCGTTTTTCGCTAAGTTCGAAGATTCGCCCGTTCAGGAAGGAAAAGTTCTTTTTGAGCTCGAATTGGACAAACGGCCCGATATGATGCTCCTCGACTTTACCCTCGAGGGCTACGTAAAAGCTGAATGTGACCGATGCACTGCTACGATTGATTTGCCGATTGAAGACGAGCGACAGCTCATCGTAAAATTTGACGAAGAAGAAATCGAAGCAGAAGACGAAGTGATTTTCCTTCACCGGGAAGCACCAGAGTTCAATGTGGCCACCTATCTCTACGAATTTGTAGTGCTCGCGTTACCCATTACGAACATCTACGATTGCGAGAACGACCCAGAGCCGCCTTGCAATTTTGAAGTGCTCAAACATTTGAACCCGGATACGGATGCAGGCAAAACCGACTCGATTTGGGACAGCCTCAAAGATTTGAAAAGCGATAATTAATTGAATCATAATTGGTTGTTTGGAAAACCCGCAAGGGACTACAAACAACAATCAACAGAATAGCGTCATGCCAAATCCAAAATGGCGGCATTCCAAGCGCCGCAAACGCGCACGCCGTACACACGACCACGCCGACATGCCTACACTTGGCACTTGCAAGACCACCGGTGAAGTACACATGTTCCACCACGCTTACACCGTGGATGGTGATTTGTACTATCGCGGTCAAGTGCTGGTTCCGGGCAAAGCCCGAGCTACGGCCGAAGAATAGTCACGCCTCTTTTTAGCAGGCAATTGAGGAGGCTCCAATCCCGCTGGTCGGGATACATGGGGCTTTTTCTGTTTTTTGTTGATTTGAATATTCGGTGGTTTGGTGATGTGAGTATTTGGTGATTTGGTGATTTGAATGCCAAAGCCCGGCCTTTACTCCTGTCCCTAAGAAAATTCGAATACCAAGCCCGGGTTGACCGAATCACCAAATCACCATTTACACAAATAAACATCATGAAACAGCTCATCAACACCCCCGCTGCCCCATTGCCCATCGGCCCCTATAATCAGGCCGTCGCGTTCAATGGCTTGTTGTTCGTATCCGGTCAAATCGCCATTGACCCCGCTACCGGAGATTTGGTGCTGGACAATATCGAGGCTGAAACCCATCGGGTGCTGCAAAACCTGCAAGCCATTGTGGAAGCTGCCGGTAGTAGCCTTGAAAAGGTACTAAAAGCGACGGTTTTTGTAAAGGATATGAACCTTTTTGGCCGAATAAACGTAGTGTACGGGGAATACTTCAAGCCCGAATTCGCACCAGCCCGCGAATTGGTGCAGGTGTCCGAACTTCCTAAGTTCGTGAACATCGAGATTTCGGTTATTGCCTCCATTTAATGTCCCCCGGAATGCCGTTCCGGGACCATTCCGCACCGGAACGGAGTTCCGGCATACTTGACTCATGAAAAACGTTCTCTCTTGCGTTCAGCCCACGGGCGACCTCCATCTTGGCAACTATTTTGGCGCCGTACAGAACTGGGTGCGACTCCAAGACAACTACAAATGCACCTATGGCGTGGTGGATTACCACTCCATGACCATGCCCTACAATCCGGCAAACCTTCGGGAGAACACCTGGAAAATGGCGTTCTACCTGTTGGCCTGTGGAATCAAACCAGAGAACCTGTTCATCCAGAGCCTGGTACCGGAACACGTCGAGCTCGCTTGGGTACTCGGTTGCACCACGAGTTATGGCGAACTGACCCGCATGACGCAGTTCAAAGACAAGACGGATCAATTGCACGAGACGGACAAGGATGCATTCGTAAGCCTTGGGCTTTTTGCCTATCCTGTACTGCAAGCTGCCGATATTTTGATCTATCACGCTGATTTTGTACCGGTTGGTAAGGACCAGGAACAACATTTGGAACTTTCGAGAAACATTGCCCAACGGTTCAACCATCAGTTTGGCAAGGAATATTTCGTGCACCCCGCACCACTATTCACCGAAACACCCAAAATCTTGTCGCCCGCCGATCCCACCCGAAAGATGAGCAAAAGCCTTGGCGAAAAGCACTACATCAACCTTTTTGGCGAGGAAGACCGCATCCGCAAACAAATCAAATCAGCCGTGACCGACACGGGCGAAACCGTTGCGGGTGAAATGAGCGCAGGGGTAAAAAACCTGTTTGAATTGCTCCGCGCCTGCGACAGCATGGCCGCGCACGATGCCTTGATGGCTGATTATCAATCGGCTGCCTTGCGTTACAGCGACTTGAAAGAAGCCGTGGCCAATGCCGTGGTCTCGTTGGTGAATCCCTTCCGGGAGCGTTTGGCGGAATTACAGGCGGATAAAAGGAATGTGAAAAGCCAGATTCAGGAATCCAGTGCAGAAATCAGAAAACGCGCCCAGCAAACCATGCGCGAAGTGCGTGAGCTTACTGGATTGGGGTCGTTGAAGTGAGTGGTGAGTGGTGAGTGGTGAGTGGTGAGTGGTGAGTGGTGAGTGGTGAGTGGTGAGTGGTGAGTGGTGAGTGGTGAGTTAAAAAATTACACGTGGCACATAAAAAAAGCCGCTCGAAGAGATTTCTTCGAGCGGCTTTTTATGTGGAAACAGAACCAATTACTGTTCTGCTTTTTTCTCGCAAGCAGCGCCATTGGCAGGCTTTGCGCAGCAGGCTTTGCCCGTAGAGGCAGCAGCACCACCAGCACAGCAGGCTTTCTTTTCACCAGCAGCAGAGCAAGATTTTTTAACCATGCCTTCCGTGGAAGCAGCAGAAGCTGTTTTTGGAGCAACATTTACGAAAGCATTGGAAGCTTCGTCGAATTGAACACTTACGAACTTAACATTGCCTTGAGCGTCCGCTTCTTTGCGAACATAGGCAACAGAACCATCGTCAGCAAGACGTTTTTCGATGCTTGCATCGGAAGAAGCAGCCTTAGCAGCTTTGTTTGCGCAGCAAGCTTTGCCGGCCGATGCCGAGCTGCTGCATTGAGCGTTAGCACCTACGATACCAACCGCGAGAAAGAAGGCGAAGAAGAAAATCGCTTTTTTCATGAGAGAAAAGATGTGATTTTGAATGTGAAATAATTTTTTTTATTGTAAAGGCGCTCCAAAAGTATAGGGTTCAATCCGAATCCAAGTCCTTTTTAGGAAATCTTAACAGGATGATCTTGGTCATTTTGGTCAATGTGGTCAATCTGTTTAATGTGGTCAATGTGGGTAGCTCAGCACATTGACCACATTAAACACATTGACCACATTTACTTCAGTAATGCATTATACCGCGCCGAATCATTGAGCAGCGCGACGGCTTCCTTGATTTCCGGGTCGTTCACGAGGTTTTTGCGCACTTTTCCGCGATGGAAATAGTAGCGCCCCACGATTTCCTGCTCAATTTCGTGCAAGATTCGCTCGCGTTGTTTCGCCAGTTCGGCCTTTTTTTCAGCCTTGATTTTGCCCTCCAGCGCCTGAATTTCTGCATCTAGCGACCAGTTTTCACGAGCGGCGATTTCACGCAATTCAGCCAGCTTTTTCTCGGAATGGGATTGATAATCAAAGTTTTTGGAGGCCACAAACTTTGTAAAGTCTTCGAAATCCGTAAACTCAAAAATTTCAATCGAATCGATACTGGCGCGTTTTTGGGCATACTGGGTGGCGTAATCAAAAATTATATTTTGATCTAAAAGGGCCTTGAGTACCCCCATTGCCGTATCGTGCGGCAACAAAACGTCCGGCTTGATGCCACCGCCGTCCAAAACGATCCGTCCGTTGCGGGTTTTGAACTGCGCGCGTTCGGCTTCGGGGATATCCACCGGCTCGCCGTCCTTGTAGCGCACGGATTGGATACAACGCCCGGATGGAACGTAGTATTTGGCCGTGGTGAGCTTGATGCGGGCATTGTAGCCGAGTTCTTTGGTGTTTTGCACCAAGCCCTTGCCATAACTGCGCTGACCCATGATGACCGCCCGATCGAGGTCTTGCAAGGCGCCTGCCGTCACTTCGCTGGCCGACGCGCTCATTTTGTCCATCAACACCACCACCGGGATGTCTTTGTCGGTTGGCGAATGTTGGGTTCGCAGGTTCAAATCCCACTCAGGCACCTTGCCACGGGTACTCGCCACGAGTTCGCCCTTGGGCACAAAAACGTTCACTAAGTTCACGGCCTCGTTCAAAAGGCCACCACCGTTGCCCCGCAGGTCGAGGATGAGGCCCTTCAAACCTGGATTTTTTTGCTTCAGTTTGGTCAATGCGTCGCCCACATTTTGGGCCGCATTTTCGGTAAAAGTGGTCAGGTTCACATAACCAATCCCATCAGCCACCAAGCCAGAGTGGGGTACGTTTGGAATGTTAACCTCGCCACGTTCGAGACTGATTTTCAAGTCTTTAGCCTCGCCCGGGCGGCGCACCACCAAATCTGTTTTGGTGCCTGGAAAGCCCCTTAAAAAGGCCTGCACCTCTTGCTCGGTGCGCCCTTTAGCACTTTGTCCGTCGATGCTCACCAAGGCGTCGCCCACCTTCAAGCCCGCTTTGTGTGCCGGGCTGTTTTCGATGATCTCTACCAACACCACATAGTCGCCCACCCGCTCGCCGGTAGCGCCCAAGCCGTTGTATTTGCCATCCACCTGGATACGATAGCCCTCAATGTCGGTTTCGGAAATGTAGTTGGTAAAAGGATCCAGACCTTCCAGCATGGCATCCATGCCCCGGCGCATCACCTGGTTGGGATCGAGCGCATCCACGTAGGAGTGGTTCACCTCACGATAAGCGTTGGCAAAAATCTCCATGTTCTTCGCGATATCGAAGTAATTGCCCTGCGCCTGCAAGATTTGCAGCGCAAAAAGTGGAGAAAGCAGCAGTAATTTGAGTTTGTTGATCATATTTGATTGTAATGCTACCCAAAAACAAACTTTCCGACCCCGATGGCCGGGATCGGAAAGTTGTAATTGAAAACCATTGTTCAAGACACAGAAAAAGCAGATCAGTTGTCCCAGACCTGATTTTTTTAGACAAAATTTATTCCACAACCAATTTCCGCACACCCGCACCGGCCTCGGTTTCTACCCGTACGGTGTAAATCCCTTTCGGCAATTGGTTCAAGTCAATCTGTAAACGCTCTTGTCCGGCATTCATTCTTTCGTTGCGCAATAATTGGCCTGCCATGTTGAAAATACGCAGCTGGGCCACCGATTCCAAAGGCTGGCCAAATGCCAACCACACCGATGCACTGGTTGGATTGGGGAACAAAGAGAAATCAATTGCCTTAAAATCAACATCTTGTGTGCCCACCAGCGGCTGTGCCACAAACAAGGGGGTGCCAAAGAAACCACCTTCGCCATCGGCCACCATGAAGCGGAACCCGTCCGGATCGGGACTAACGCCATAATCGAAGAATCGGATCAAACCCGCATCGATGTCGGCTTGGGTAAACTGGTCGCCGGGATGCAATTCGCCAGCACCGGATTTTTCGATAAACCCGCGTTGCGGCACGGTCATCACGGTGTAGGTGAGTTGTACGTGCGGGTTGTTCGGGTCTTCCACCAACAAGAAATCGGGCGTTATGGCACGGTTGGTACCGCTAGGCAAAGGCATCACGATATTGGTGACCAAATACGGGGGTTGGATGTCCACCGATTGGCAGAACTGCAATTTGAAATTGGACAGGGTACCACCTGATGTTGACACATTGTCCCGGATACGCAGGGTCCAAACCCCGGTTGCATTTTGTCCGAGAATCGGCGCCAGCGGGTTCTGTGGTTTGTTGATGGCTCCATTGTTTGGTGGAGGACAGGCAAAACCACTAGGCGAGGCATCCGAAAATCCCATATCGAAACCGCCATTAAAATTGCCACAACGGTCTTTCCAAAGCAACACATCGGTGCCCTGTGGGCTAATGAGGTGCGCTTCCAAGTCTTTGAAATATTCGTGAAAGCCTTCAATTTGGCTAATGACCAAATCGCTGATGGTGCCACCTTGAAGCACGGTTATTTTGGATTCAATGATGGGCGTCCCGCTTGTCGATATACTTTTGGGAAGGTCGTTGGCCGCGAAGCTCAAACAGTTTTCAGCATACGTGGAAAAGAAAAATGGCTCCGACCAATCCCCAGGGCCACATTCGTTCAGGGGCCGTACCCGCCAAAAATAAGCCTTGCCCTTTTCGAGCAGGAAGTTGATTTTCAAAGAATCCTGCGAAGTGGCTGAAGCAGAAGCCAGGATGGTTGTGAAGGCTGGGCTATCGGAGAACTGCACGTCGTAGTTATCGGCATCCAGGCCTTTGGCCCAGTGCAGGGTTTGTGCCAGGCTGAGGTCCGTAGCACCGTTTAGCGGTGTTTGCAGGGCAAAACCCGTAAAGTCATTGCGGCGCAGGAATAATTTCACGGGACGCAGGAAGGTGTCGGACGCCGCGATGGCGCGGATTACAAAATTGAATTCTCCTTCTACCACCACTGATTGTAGATTGACCTCAAACGTTGCACTTTCCCCTGGGTTCAAGTTGGTTGCGCTAAAAGAAGAGGTTGCCCCCGGCGGCAAGTTGCCCACCAAATCAAGAGTGACCGGGGTGCTAAACCCAAGCACGGAAGCCGTTTGAATGGTCGTACTAAAATTATCCGGCAAACAAACAATGCCGCCATCCGCCGAAAGCCCGAGGGTAAGCGATGGCTGTACCGGATTTTGGATCTTGAAGTTGGCGTTCGAAAGGTCGAAGAAAACATTGTCGGCCGCTTCTACCCGAATGCGCGCGAGTGAGGTTAACTCGTTGGGAACCAGCACATAATGACTGCCATCGTTATCGGTTCCGGCGGCAAGGGTGATGGGGTAAGTCTGACCAGCGTCTTTGCTCAATCGAATATTTACCTTTTTACAGTTCACCGGCGTCACGTCTGTGTTGGCCACATCCCATTGTACCCGGGTCAGTTCCCCTACTCGCCAAATATCGCTCGAAGCATTGGGCGACATCACCAAAAACGGTCCAGCCACGCCCACGGCCTTGAATTCCACATCCGCCCAACTTACGCCGCCCCCATTGGGTTTGTTGTCGCGGGCCGTGAAACGCATGGTCAGGTCGCGGGTATAGGTCGGGAGTTGCTCTGCATCGTTGGAGCCGTTGGCCAAAATGGT
>JALHPW010000007.1:17894-23556 GCA_022842255.1 Saprospiraceae bacterium
GGAAATAACGGTTGGTCACGTCCACGGCAGGCCAGCTACGGAAAATAGCGGCATTGCCTTGTGGTTGGCCCAGGGGCGTTTCAGGCCCCGCGTCCATGCCTTCCCAAGAATAGGTCATGGCATCGCCATCCGGGTCGGTTGCCGAACCATTCAGTTCAAAAGGTGTGGAAATCGGGATGCTGAAGTTGTTCTGGTAAGGCAGGGTTACCACCGGAGCGTTGTTCCCTGTTTCGATATAGGTACCGCAGGCAGCTATAACCGTTGCGAAGAATTTGATCTCCTCGATGCTGCCCGCATGGTAATACAAATCGCCGTTTTGTTGGATTTGGCCGGGGTCGCAACCGGCATACGACATAATGGTACTTCCACTGCCAGGCTCAAACGCCGTGGCCCCCTTTCTTTGGTCATTGCCGGGCGCTCCGCAGTAGTTCCAGGTATGACCGCCGCCGAGTTGGTGACCTGTTTCTTGGCCCACCACGAAAAGAAAGCCGTCGCCGTAATCCCCAAAACCATTGCCCGCAGAGCATCCGCGACCTTTGCTATCCAGGCAAGCGTATCCACCCGCCACACCGCCGCCGCCACGGATATACACGTGACCTAGGTCGTGGGAGTTGATATTGGTGTATTGGTTGAGCACCGAAGGGTTTTGCGCCATACAGGCATCATTTGCCAACACTGGATATGGATCGGTATTGGGGTCCACAAAAGTCACGTATTCAGAAGCTGCCGTGAGTTGGAGGCGAATGTCAATGTCGCGTTCGAAAGCGGCACTCACGAAATTGGTGTACTCCATCACCGCCGAAAGCGCCAGCGGCTTGGTGCCACCGTGGTCTTGGGTAAACTCACCCACGGAAGCTACGCAAAAGCGAAAAACCTTGAGGCGCACGGCTTCCAGTTCTTCTCCACGGTCTTCTGCTGGTGGTGCAAAGGGTTCATTATCACTACCAAACCACACCGTTCCATCCGGCGCAAAGCCTGTCCGATAACCCAACGGAGTCTTTTCCGCGGCATCCTTATGGTCGTAAGCGTAGTACAGATCAGCGCCGGGAATCACGGGTTTTACCATGGCAAAACCCAAATCAGGCTGCAATACCATGGCCCGGAAACCACGCAACGTAGTGCTGAAACGCAGCGTACGGCGCGAATCCTTCAAAGAAACCCCGGCATAGGCCAGCAGGTATGGATGGGCTGCGGCCATTTCATCGTCCACCATGGCGATGCGCCATACAGCAAATTGCTCCATTTGGCCATTGCTTGTGGGGACGGTTATCACGCATTTGTGTTGCGCCGCTTCGTTGGTAAATTCCCAAGGAGCGGTGGCCAGCACGGCCTTTAGGCCTGCCTCGTCCAACTGGTACGCGTCAAATTTTTTGGGCAATGCCACTTGAGCTGCGCCCTCGGCGAGGGTTATTTTTTCAGTGGATACCGGTTTGAAAAAAGAGGTGGTTTGCGCCATGAGCGCATTGGCCACGAAAAAGCAAAGTAGGAAGCAGAGTGATGTTTTTGTGGACATAGGATGGGTTAATTAACTTTTATGTCTTGGTTTGATGGGGTTTGAATTGTTTGAGGGGTTTGAATTGTTTGAGGGGCTTGAGGGGTTCGAGGGGCTTGAGGGGTTCGAGGGGCTTTTCAAACCTCTCGAACCCCTCAAACTTCTCAAACACCTCAAACAAACCCTACCCCTTCACCAACTTCCGCGTCAAGGTTTTGCCTTCCGCAGCAAGCCGCACGAGGTACAGGCCATCCGGGAAACGTCCCAGATCGATGGATTGTGAAATAGCCTGTGTGGTATTTTCCGAAATATACCATACCCGTTGGCCGAGTGGGTTGAAAATTTCGATTTGTGCATCCATTGCGTGGTCGAATGTGGCTTGCAGGGTGGTCAAACCGCTCGTTGGGTTGGGGAAGAGCGATATTTTCGCAAAGCCCTCCAACTCGTTGGTCGCGGAGCTCCCTAAATTGAACGTGAATTCGTCCGTGCACCCAAAAGCATCGCTGACGGTCACGGTGTAACTTCCAGCAGCCAGGTTTGTAGCGGTTTGTTCAGTGTTCCCGCTGCTCCATGTGTAGGTGTACGGCGGATTGCCGAGACCTACATTGACCGTGGCTTCGCCATCAAAAATGCCAGGCGTGGCCGGGGTGATATCTGCGCTCAAATCCATATCACCTGGGCAAGAAAGCAGGTTGATGTTGTCGAGGTCGAAATAAAAATCACCAGCGCCCCAAACGCCATGGAAACGGATTTTGATGGCTTGCCCTACATAATCGTCCAGACTGATTTTCCGTTCGCGCATGAGCAGGAAGGGAGTGTGGTTGAACGACGCAATCGTGTTGATGGTCTCATAGGTGTCCCCACAATCGGTCGACACCTGAATTTCTATCATACTGCCGCCCATTAAGACCGTTGGTGTTTGTCCTTGGGTGGAGAAATTCGAGATACGATAAGTAAAACGCAAAGAGTCCCCTTGATTGATTAAACCCATCCGAGGCATGTCGGCCGTGAATTCCGGATTCCCGCTGTATAGATTGAATGCCAGCACGTTGGACACGTTGTTGTGCGCGTTGGTGACCGAAAACGCGAAGGGTGGATCGTAGGTCCAATCCGCTGGCGGTGCCACCAGGGTTTCAAAGTTTTCCTGGTACGGTACTGATTTCGCTACGTGGCTCACCGTGTAGGTAATGGTGTCGTTGTCAAGGTCCAAATCGCCGTCGAGGATGGTCCAGCACTTGATTTCAAACGCCTGGTCGCGGCTATCGAACGGTACGCTGAAGGTAACAGTGCGGTTTTCATCGGTGACGACGCTGCCGGCTACGTTTTGTACCACGGGGGTCCCGCCATTGATGCTGTAGCCCACTTTTACGCCCGATTGGGCTTGGCTACCGAAGTTGACAAACGTGAATACGATTTGGTCGTTTTCCAAGCCACATTCTACCGTTTCTCCAAGGGTCGATGCCGAAAGACCGGCCAAATCCTTGGTGAAAGACTTGAAGATACGAACATCATCCACCCCAAAACCGCCGCCTGCGAAGAAGGGAGCGGTAGCCATCACAAAACGCAGGCGTACTTCGCTTTCGCCCGCCGAATTGGGTAGGGAGTGACGCGCCGTTTCCCAACCATCGGTAAAGCCCGACCAGGCATCATCGAGCCCGATGAACTGGACTTCTCCGTTGTACCAATTGTAGCCTTCCCCAATGCCGCCTACCTTTTCCCAGTTTTGTCCACCGTCGGTCGACATTTCAAGCCAGGCACCGTCATACCCTTCCTGCATGGCCACAATTTTGGAAAACTCGATGGAGGGGTCCTCCGTCAATTCCGAAAAATCAAAACAAGGCGATTCGAGGTAAGAAAATTCTGATTGGTTATAGTTACCCGTGAGACTGGTTACCCAAGCATTGAGCCCACTTGCAGCTGCTGGAATGGCGGGTTTATTGGGGGTGCCAAACTCCCAGGAGGAATTGACGCCGCTGGGCGTCCAGGCACCGTCCCACACCTCAAATTGTTGGTAATAAGTAGGTTTCAAGCTGTTTGTGACATAGTACGTGAAGGTGTCGTTCTGCACGTCTTCGTCGTTGGCGAGCTGGGTGTACACATCGATCCGGTATTCCCCGGAGCCAGAAAAATCATAGGGCGTCTCAAAGGCAATGACCGTACTGCTGTCTTTGCCCAAAATGCCGGTATAAAAGCCGTCGGTGGGCGGCACCACCCCGGAAGGTTGGCCGTTCACCGTATAGTTGAATGAAAAGAGCGATTGGGGTGCGGAGCCGTAGTTTGCGAGGATAACTTTCACGGAATCAAAGCCTAAACCGCAACCACTGACTGGGGCTACCACGCCGGAAATGGCCATATCGTTGGTCCAATAGGTTTGGAAAGAAATAGGGCCTACGATTGGCGAATACCCGCCTGCCACATCGCAGTATTGGAGGACGTAGGCATCGTACCAGGTCTTTTTTTGCAGGCCTGTAATTTGCACCTTGGGCACCGTTACATCCAGGGTGTCGCCCGCTCCGGCAACGGTTGGCGAAAAGCCCTGCAAGCCATAGATGACCCGCCAGGCGATTGGCGACTCCGTGCCGTTGTAATTGGCCTGCCAACGCAGTCTGGCGCGGGTATCCCACACGTTTTCAACTTCAAATGCCAGTGGGTTGGCACAAGCGATACATTCCCCGATGCCATTGAAGAGCGTGCCGGTCACCGGGGCTGCGCCAGCCAAAAACAAGGAACCCGCGTTGTCGTAAATGTTAAAGGAAACTTCCCAAGGGAATCCACCAGTGGTATAGGTGATGACCAGCGGCGCCCCATCCACGATATTGAAGGTAACGGTACTGTCCACGCCATCGCCACTGATAGGGTCCATCGTGAAAGTGATTGGGGTGCCCCCACTGTTGATGGTAATATTCCCCCCGTTCCAACCATCTCCATAGCTGTCGAGCATTTCCAGGGTGTAGGAACACTGCGCCTGAGCTGAAAACGAGAGCAGTGAAAAGATGGCGATTGAGAGCGCGCGTAGTAGTTGTAAGTTCATGTTGCAGCCTATTGTTTTGAACCGTTTGTCCTTAAAAGCAAAATCCAAAGGTAATCCATGCACTAGATTTGGAAAGCGGGAAGTTCTGTTCGGCAAGTTTTGGCAAAAAAAGACCGCTTCTCGCAACCTTCCTTACCTTCGCGCTCTCATTGACCCAACCAAATTAGTTACTTTACCCTATGCCGCGTACCCGACCCAATTATCTATCTGCCATTGCCAGTGTTGCACTGGTGCTGTATGTTTTGGGATTTTTTGCGCTCATGGCCTTGCACGGGCAAAAATTGGTGACCCTGTTCAAAGAGAAAGTAGATCTCTGGCTGGAGCTAAAACCTGGACTTGCGGAGGAGGACATTGCCCGTATTGTGGCCGAGGTACGCCAACAACCTTTTGTAAAAAAAGAAAGCGTTACGTTCATCACCCGCGAACAAGCGGCCGCTACCATGCGCGAAGACCTGGGTGACGACAGTATGCTCGAAGATATGCCGGATTTGATGCGCGATGTGGTGCGGTTCAATGTAAAAGCGGAATATTTGGACGACCAACGGTTGACAGATTGGCGGGAGACATTGCGTCAGGATTCCTTGGTAAGCGACCTCTATTTTGAAGCCGCCAATACCAACAACGTCGGCGACAACATCAGAAGCATGGGTGTGATTACCCTTGCACTGGGTGTTTTCCTCATATTTGCGGCCATTGCGCTCATCCATAACACCATCCGATTGGCTTTGTATTCCAATCGTTTTATTATTAAAAATCAAGAACTTGTAGGGGCTTCCTGGGAATTTATCAGTCGCCCGTACATCCGCCGGGGAATCATAAACGGACTTTGGAGTGCCTGCGTTGCCATTGTAGCCCTTGCACTTACACTTTGGTGGCTTAGAAAAGTGATGCCTGATTTGGAGCAGTTGCAGGACATGAACGCGGTGGTATTGGTGTTTTCAGGGATTGCTCTGCTGGGCGTCCTGATTTCCGGCGTCAGTACCTGGTGGGTGGTGAACAAGTTTTTGCGGATGAGATTGGATGATTTGTATTGATATGCGAATCAGGCTCGTTGAGCCCCATAAGAACGGGGCACACGGATGACGCGGATTGGACACGGATTTAACCCTTCTTAAAATTAAATCCGTGTCCAATCCGCG
>JALHPW010000008.1 GCA_022842255.1 Saprospiraceae bacterium
ACGCTGGTCGCGCCAGCCCACGAGTTCGTTGTGGTTCATTTCTGGGATCACGTGATGCCAGCAAAGCATTTTGGCGTTTTCGTTGATCTGTTGACGCCAGCGCACGGCCACTGCTTCTGCATGGTCGGCGGTGTACAATACCGGTGTTTTGCCGAGCAGGAATCCGGCGATTTTACGGGCGTGTTTTTGGATAGAAGCTTGGTCGCGGGTGAGTAGCTTTTGTGCTGAGCCCACATTGCTCAGGAGTTTGCCGGGAATGAGTTTGGCGGCGCGGAACACGCCAAGTTGTGCCACCACGGAATAGCCCAGGCAAGCGCGCGGGCTGCTCCAGCCACCAGGGACTTGCACATAATCGTAGCCGTGTTTTTTGGCCAGTTCGATGAGTTTGCCGCCCGAGGCAATACAAACGATTTTTGCACCGGTGCTGTGGAGTTGTTCGAACGTGCTCAATGTTTCTTCCGTGTTGCCACTGTAGGAAGAACAAATGGCGAGCGTGTGTTTGTTCACCCAAGCGGGTGCCTGGTAGCCTTTGCTGACCACCACAGGGAGCTTACAGTGGCTGCGCACAAAATCCTGCACGAATCCGCCGCCGATTCCGCTGCCGCCGAGACCGGAGATAAACACCGTGCGAAGCGGTGAGGTATGTTTTTTCAGGGTGATTGTTTGGGCAATTTCGAGGGCTTCCGCAAGTTGGGCGGGGAAGCGGGCTATCATTTTATCCATCCTTAGGAATGAGTGAGTGAATGAGTGAATGGGGGATTGAGTGAATGAGTGAGGGGTATACCTGCCTTCGCCTTTAAGCGCTATGGCGGGTGAAGGCGCAAAACTAACGCTAGGTTTGGTTTTCACCTTTGTGCGATGGTAATGAGTGCGTAAACATTTTCAATCGCAAAATTATTTGTTTTAAAATTTGCAAATTAAAAACTCATTTGTAAATTTGCATATCATTTCAAAACAAAAACTGTCAAAATTATGGACGGAATTCAACTCAATTGGCTGGCGATCATCGTCGCAGCGCTTATGCCCATGGTCATCGGTTTCATTTACTACCACCCCAAAGTGTTGGGTGGGGTTTGGATGCGCGCCAATGGCCTAACCACCGAAAGTGTTGGCACAGGCCCCAAACCCATCATGTTTTTGGTAACCACGGTACTCTCCCTGATGCTCGCGTTTTGGGCCAGGATGCAGTTCATGGATGTCCACCAAACCTCCCTGGATTTTAACGACCAACCCAAAGACTGGGTAACCTTTCAACATGGTATCGCCCATGGTTTTGCGTACGGGCTGTTTGTGATTCTGCCCGTGTTCGGTACCAATGCCATTTTTGAAAAGCGTAGTCTCAGCTATGTGCTGGTCAATGTGGGGTACTGGACCCTCACCTTGATGGCGGTTTGTGCCATTGTGTGTGGATGGCGTTAAAGGGGTGCCTGTAAGGTAATGAAGCGGTCTCAAAAGGTTGATATGGTTGATAAAGTTGATGAAGGTTGATAATTGCAGTCAAAAATGCATGAATTGTCCACTTTTAGTGTACAACTATCAACCTTCATCAACCTTATCAACTTTATCAACCTTTTGAGTCCGCCCCACTGTTTTTCAGAATTAAAACAAATTTTATTTGGTTATTAGTTCTTTGTTTTTCTACCTTTGCGCCCCTCGAAAAGCCCGGTGCTATTTTATATAAGTAGCCGGGCGAGTTTTTCTCATTTAAATTTTCAACTACACATGGCAGTCAAACTTCGTCTGCAACGCAAAGGCCGTAAAGCCGCCCCTTTTTACCACATCGTAGTCGCTGATAGCCGCTCGCCCCGCGACGGTAAATTCATCGAAAAAATCGGCACCTACAACCCCCTCACCGTTCCTGCTGCAATCGAACTGAACCGCGAACGCGCCTCCTACTGGATTGGTGTAGGCGCTCAGCCAACCGATACCGTAAATGCAATCCTGCGTTTCAAAGGCGTTCTGTACCAAAAACACCTTCAAAAAGGTGTAACCAAAGGTGCATTCAGCCAAGAGAAAGCCGACGAGATGTTGGCCAAATGGATTGAGCAGAAAGAAACACACATCGAAAAACGCCGCGAAGAAACAAAAGAAGCCAAGAAGAAATTCGTGGCTAAAGTAGACGGCGTAGCCAAAGTAAAGGCTAAGCCAGTTCCACCTCCGGTTGAAGAAGAAGCCGCTCCAGCTGCTGAAGAGGCCGCAGAAGTTGCCGCCGAGGAAGTTGCTGAAGTAGTTGCAGCAGTGGAAGAAGCACCTGTAGCTGAAGTAGTAGAGGCTGCTGCTGAAGAAGCTGCACCGGTAGTAGAAGCCGCCGCTGAGGAGGCTGCTCCAGCTGCTGAAGAAGCTGCCGCTGAAGAAAAAACAGAAGAATAATATTCAACTTCGGGGCGGCTGTTTACATTTGCCCTTGAAGCGTGTTTTGAGAAAAAGACCTGATGAAGCCCTAGGTGGCTTCATCGGGTCTTTTTCAAAATAGCGTTTGAGCTTCAATCAATAAAATCACCTTACATGCAAGCATTAGACGATCAATATTACGACCGCTTAAATGAGATAGCGGCAGCCATTCAAGATTCCGATAGTCTCGCGCAATATCTTGAAGAAGAGGAAGACGAATTCTACAACGATTTGCGCACGGAGTTCGAACCCATGTTGTCCACCCTGCACCACCAAGTGGCTTCAGAGGCGCCCCTTCAATTGGTTACCTTTGAGAAATATCTGTTGGAGCCGGCATTTGAGGGACTTTATTTGCCACGTATCCTTGGCTTTTCGGTGTTGCGTGGTGAAATTACCGACCAATACAAATACGTTCGTCCGAACGACCACTTTAAAGAAATCCTGATCGCGATTTGCAAAAGCGTTCATTTTGAACAACTTAAAAAACGCATCGGGCAGAGCATCACGGTTGGTTTTGCACTCAGCAGCGACATTTGGATCACCAACCTGATGAGCCTTGTTGAAAACAAGCGCATCCGCTATTTTCTCCAGCAGCAAAAGCAGGACCGCTTCCGCGACCTGAAAGACCGAGAGGATATCTACCGCCGTTATTCCAACCAGTTCCGCAACGAACAATACCACTCGGCCGATTTCCCCAAAACTTTGGGCGAAATGAAACCCAATTTTTCAGCCCTGCGGCAATTCCTGCTCAAACGTTTTGAAACCGGCGCTGGCAACGCCAGCCTGAAATCCCAAATTATCGGGTTTTTGGACAACAAAGAATTCCACGCTACCGAGGAATATCTCGAAATGCTGGCCATTTGTGGCAATTTCGTCGACCTTGATCCAGCAGAACGCAAAGCATTCGCGACCCATTTTGAACGCGAGCGCCGCTCTTTCCAGGAATTTGACATCCGTTATTTGCGCTTTCTCGTCCAGTTGTACAAATCCCCCGGGATTGACGCTACCAACGATGAGCGGATGAGCCAGGCCATTGATAAGTTGTATAAAGACCGCATTTCGGACTATTATCGAATTGCCGATAAAATCCACAGTCTGGGTTATGTACACCCGGATTCAATTGAGGCGGTGCAAGACTTTTACAATGCCCACGAAGGCCTTTCTGTCGAAACCGAATGTCTGCGCCAATTGGTCATCACTTATTTCACTCGGCTTGTAAAAGGCCTGACCGAACGTGAATACGCCGATTATTTTGAGCTTACCAAGATATTTGGGCTCTACATGAAGATTTTTGGCAACCAACAGTTCAACCAGGATGTAGAAAAGCTTTCACTCAACTACATCAATAAACTGCTAAAGGCGTTCACCGACAAACGGGCAAAGGACTACCAAGATGTGAAGCGTTTTGTTTCTACGCAATTTGTGGACTTCAACTTCCTGACGGACAAAGAAGTAGTAGAGCTGTTCAAGACCCGCCGCAAGCGCCGTAAGAAATCCGAGGAAGAAGCGTAAGGCTTGAATGCCCTTTTGAACGAGGTTTAATTCGTTCGTTTATCGAAGTTTTTGGGTAGACAATCTATTGGTGGGCGAAGGTGTTTTTTCTTAAAATACCTTCGCCCATGCTTTTGGCCATATTTTTATACTGTGATTAAAGTGATTTTGATGATTTGAGTGATTTGAACCCCCAGATTTTTAATTGATTATAAAAACTCAATCCTCAAAACCACTTAGCGTTGGCTATACCGGCCTTCGCCAAGGTTTCGACACATTGACCACATTGACCACATTTTCACCTTGACCACCTTCCAAGCAAAATGTCAGTTCTCATTTTCGTCATCGTCCTCTACATCCTGCTCGGCCTGAGCATGATGAAATTGTTTGAAAAAGCAGGTATCCCCGGCTGGAAAGCACTCGTGCCAGGTGTGGCTGCCATCGAATGGTGCAAAATAGTAGGCCGAAAACCGCAATATGCCCTGTGGTTTTTGTTTCCCGTGGTCAATTTTTTCATCTACGCGGGTTTGACCATTGACATGATTCGCTCCTTTGGGCGACATGGTTTTTGGGCTTCGGTCCTGGCCGTGGTGTATGCGCCTATTTCTTTTTTCCTGGTTGGTCGCGACGACTCAGCAAAATATGAGGGGCCAATTCTGGAAAAGGAGCGCGAATACCATCGTCTTCATCATGAAGCCTTGGAAAAAAAGGACGTCTTGGGTTTGAAGAAACTTGAAGGCCAATACCCACAATTCAAAAAATCGGCCACCCGCGAATGGACGGAAGCAATTGTTTTTGCGGTTTTTGCCGCAGCTTTCATCCGTATGTTCCTCATCGAAGCCTATGTGATTCCCAGCTCTTCGATGGAAGGTTCGCTCAAAGTTGGCGACTACCTGTTTGTAAGCAAAGCGCATTACGGCATTCGGACTCCCATGACGGTGATTCAGTTTCCTTTGATGCACAACGTCATGCCAGTAGTCGGTTCGGAATCATACCTCGAAGAACCATCCCTTCCATACTATCGCCTCCCAGCCATCGAAAAAATTGACCGAAACGAACCAGTCGTATTCAACTGGCCGGCAGGCGATAGCGTGTACATCACACCTGGCCGTAGCTGGGACATTGGACAATGGAACCGGAAAAAAATTGGGGAGGATTACAAAGGCAAAAACATTCCGTTTGTAACGCGTCCGGTGGATAAAAAAGACCACTACATCAAACGTTGCCTAGCCATTGCTGGCGATAGCTTGGAGATTCGCGAAGGCCAGGTTTTTGTTAACGGACAAGCGGCGCAAAATCCTACACACCGGCAGTTTTCCTATCAGGTCAAGCCAGGGAAATCGCCGCTTAACGTGCAGAAAATCAGCGATTTAGGGGTCAATATCTATGACCTAGACGACCCGCGCTACCCACGCGGCACGATGGCCAAAAATGGCTATTTCAACCTGGATGATACGCAGGTGGCCAAAATCAGGTCTTGGGGCTTTGAAGTGGTATTGCTGAAAAATGGCTCAGGCCCAGGTAGTATGTTCCCCAACGACCCTGCCCGCTACGGAAACTGGACGGTAGATAATTTTGGCCCGATTTGGATACCCAAAAAAGGTGCAACAGCTGCGCTGACCCCTGAAAGTTTGCCGTTTTATTGGCGCATTATCAAGGTATACGAAAAGAACAAACTGGAGGTCCGCAACGGAAAGATTTTCATCAATGACCAAGAGGCCACATCATACACCTTCAAACAGGATTACTATTGGATGCAGGGCGACAACCGCCACAATTCGGAAGACTCCCGTTTTTGGGGGTATGTACCGGAAGACCACATCGTGGGCAAGCCACTGTTCATCTGGTTTTCCACCAAAAACGGCAACATGCGTGAAGGCATCAATTGGGACCGGATTTTCAAATCGGCTAGTATGATGTGATTATTGGGTGATGAAATGATGAGTGATGAAGCTGTCCTAAAAGGTTGATTGGGTTTATGAGGTTGATAAAGGTTGATAATTGCGCTCACAAAAGCAGGAGTAATCCCCTTTTAGGGTGCAAAAAATAAACCTTTATCAACCTTATAAACCCAATCAACCTTTTTTGAGACAACTTCATGGATGGCTTCGATTTCAATTACGCCCCAATCCAGAACCGCCGCCGCGCACCACGCTCAATTTCATTACCTCCGCTTTGCCATTGCGCTTGTCCTGCAAACGCACAAAATAGATGCCTTCGGGAAGCGCTGCAACGTCGAAATAGTAGGAATTGAAGCCTGGGTGAACTATTTCACTTCGGGTAGCTACCAGGGACCCACCCAAACTGTGCAAACTGAGGTACGCATCAAATGCCTCGCCGCGGTTTTCGTACGATACTTCGGTACTGATACTTGCAGGGTTGGGATACAGATTCATCGGGCGGAATTGATCCACCACAATCTCGGCACCACCCCATTGGCAATCTGGGTCAACCCTGGATTCGCGCGCCACCAGTTTCATTTTATTGTACCCTTCGAACATGGTTTGTTCCATGACGTATGGGTTGGCCCCAAGCCAATCCTGCAGTAAGGTGGCAAATATCTGGCGGTAATCGAACTGCATGACCTTTATCTGATTGTCGGACGTCAGGTTGTTCAAGTCCGGGTTGGTGCCGAACACTCCTGGTTTCACGTCTTTCCCAAAAACCAACATAGGAGACAGGGTGCCATGGTCGGTTCCAAATGAGCCATTCTCTTTGGCACAACGGCCAAATTCCGAAAAAGTGCAGCCCATCACGTTGTTGGCTAATCCCATGCCTTCCAGGTCGTCGAGGAAGGTTTTGATTGAGCTGGAAAGTTGGCCTAACAAATTGGCGTGCGAACCAAGACTGGTATCGCCAGAATCAACCTGGGCCGAGTGGGTGTCAAACCCGCCGAGTTGGCAGAGGAAGATTTTTGTTTTACAACCTCCTTTAATCATCCGGGCCACAGTTTTGAGTTGAGCGGCGAGCAATCCGGTAGGATAAGTGGTGATGGAATTTGACCCAGCATTGAACACCTCTGTAATGCGTTGCGCATACAGATTGATGCTGCGCTCTACACCCATAATGTACTCCAATTCAATGCCGTGGTCGCTCTCCGGCACGTTCATGATCGGAGCGCCGCCAATGGTCTGGATGAGCGAGAAAAAGCCCGAGGGATCTTGACCGCTTAGGTTGATGACATTCTGGTGTTCGGTATCGGTATGAAAACCAAGCGAGGTAGTTGGGTCGCCAATTTGAATGCCAAGCGGGTCTAGCATATCCGCCACTGGCACCCCTTCGATATGTGGGTAAAATGCTTGCAACGCACGCCCCATCCAACCAGACGTCAGGTTGTTGAGGTCGGGCGAGCCACCGCCGCCAGAGAGCCAAAGGTCGGTGCCCTTAAAGTGGCTCTGGTTCATGCTTTGGTAGCCTGCCGACTGCACTACACTCAGCCAGCCACGGTCGTAGAGGTCCTTGAGCCCGGTCATGGCTGGGTGTAAGCCAGCTTGATCGGCCGTAGGCAGGGTATTGTCGATGGGGATGAAGGCCCCAGTGCCGGAGTCGTTGATTTTGGTGGTAGGCCGTAAGGTGGCATAGCGGTCATAATTGGCCGCTGGAATGATCATATTCAGGCCGTCGTTCCCGCCTTTGAGTTGGATGAGCACGAGGGTGCGGTCTTGCGCCCCATCGCAAGATGCGAGGATATTGGCAATTCGACTGTTGGAAAATGGTCGCGCGGAGAAACCATTTACGGCAAATGAGCTTACCCCGGCAGCGGGCAAAAGGCGGAGGAAATTTCTTCTTTTCATGTTAAAGTCGAAATCAATAGGCGTTTGGCGACTTGTTTGAAAACAAAAGAATGGAAAAATGGGGTAATTTCGGTACTTAGAGATTTGGCTGCGTAAAGGTTTAAATAAGGGTGGATATTTTTTCAAGTTTTTTCAATCCTGAATGTCCTTTCCCTTCACCACCGGCTTCTTAAAATCCATAATTGCTGTCCAAACCGATAAGGCGCCCTTATCCATACGCGTCCAAATGGGGCGTACTACCCCGTCGTGTGCCGAGATGTGGTTGTAATCGCCAAAAAAGACCAAGGTGTTGGGGTCGAATGGTGTTGTGCTGACTTTCAGGTTTTTAAAAGACTTCCCTGCATCTTGGCTGATGGCCACATACACGTCGGTTTGCTCGTCGGTGTAGTTTCGGCGGTCGTAAAACACGGTGTATAAATGTCCGCTAACTTGGTCGATAGCAAGCCATGGAAGGAATTGCTGGTGCCCTTTTTTGTCGTCGTTCACCCGGACTGGTTTGCTCCATTGGAGGCCGCCGTCCACACTTTTGGCCATGAAAATGTCGGTATCTTTTGCTCCATTGCGTTGGTCGCCCCAGCAGAGGTACAAGGTGCCTCGATTTGGGCCTGAAGAAAGGTCGCATACCAAAATCGGCATCACATTGGTGCGATTGAGTCCGGCAATTTCGATTTCCCAACCACCGGGTTGCTCAGCGGCCACAATGTCTTGTTGAAGCCAGGTTTTGCCACCGTCGGTGGAGCGGTCGAACCAGATTTTTTCGTCGTACGACCAAGCTACATAAATTTCACCATTCGGGCCGTACGCTGGCACAGCGCCTTCGGTGGTATCGTCGTCGTCGAGGCAATTGCCCTCAAACTGACTGATGGCCAAGGCTTCCGACCAGGATTTGCCGCCATCCGTACTTTGGGAAAATAGGATACGGCTGTGGTCTTTTTCCAGGTCTTTGGATGCGTATTTGTCGAATTCGGTCCAGGAGCAGGCAAGGTTGCCCGTCTTCGGGTCGGCGCAAAGCCAGGGTTTATCCTGGTCTTTCGGGTGATGAAGCCCGCACCAGGAGCCATCATCGTAGGTTTTGCCACCGTCTGTGCTTTTTTGGATCACAATCCGGTCGAGCAGTTTGTCGCTGGCCCAGCCAGTCCCTTCAGGATCGCTAAGGTGGGAATAAAAGAAGTTGCCTTTCCAATCGCCGATGAGTACGGGATCGCCGTACACCCCAGCGGCTTTCGACTTCAAAGCGCCACTTTTCCAGGTTCTTCCCCCGTCATTGCTCCAATAATAGCGATTGAGGATGGCACCCGCTGCTACATTTTGTGGGTTTTTGGGACTGACGGCAATGCTGGGTTCGCAAGGGCCGTGCCCATCATTTTTTTCTGATTTGGCGATGAGAATGTTTTCATAGGTTTTAGGGAAATAGTCGGTACCCGTGCCTTTTTTTTGGGAAGTGGCACAGGCGGAGCAAAGCAGGGCAATGCTAAGCGTGCTTAAAAGTTTTTTGGAGGAAATGAGATTTACCATGAGCGGATATTTAAATCATTTTATTCCAACGCATTAAGAGAAACAGGACCAAGGCGGCCATTGGGATTCGGATGATTTTTTCCCAGGGAAACCCTGACATGATTTCGATGCCAAAGGCTCCTGTAAAGCCCAACAACATGGCCCAAAATCCCCAGCGACGACCTTTCAGGAGGGCCAAGGTGCCTGCGATGATCAGCAGTGCCGCAGCTATGTATTGCTTGTATAGGGGTTCAACGTCCGGGTTCTGGGTCAAAAAATCATTGCGCATCAACAGAAAATACAATACCCCAACCGTCATGCCAAACAGCGTAAGGGTGAGGTAAACATGAAAGAGGATGCGGGATGCTTTTGACATGGTTTATTTGCCGAGCGTGTGTTTGATGACGGTCAAGGACTGGTTTTTTACCTCATCCCAAGCTGCTTGCAGTTCGGGACTCCAATCATACTGATACTCCTGATGTATGCTGTGGATGGTATTGATAAAGGTGTCGAGGAAAAGCTCAAAAGTGGCCAAGTCAAAATGCCGATGGATGCCATCGGATACCCGAGCGCTCAAGATTTCTGCACCATGTTCCTCTTCTAACAGGGTATCGACCGCCATCTGGAACATATAGGCCTGTCGCTCCCGATTCTTGAAATGACCGCGCAGAGCTTCCGGGAGTTGTGCCAACAGGTTTTCGTAAAAAATTTTGATCAGTGCGTTTTCGCTCTGGATGCAGCGGATGTAGCTAGCGCGCACAAGTCCTAAAGCCTTTGTTAGGGTTCGTTTGGTCTCTCTGAATTTGCCCAGAAGGATATGCAGGTCTTTAAAACGATGGGCGGGATCCTCTTGCAGGGTGGTGCCAATCAACTCAACCAATTCGGGCGTACGAAGCGCTTTAAGTAAAGACTTTCGGTAGGTTTTATTTTTCTTGTCAAAGAAACGATTGCGATTTTCAATGATTTCCTTGATGGAATTGCCCTGGAACAAATCCTTGCCAGTCAATATTTTATACGCCAAAAGCCCCAGGGTGAATTGGTCTGCGGCTTTCATGGCGCGTCGATCCAATTTTTCCCCATCGCTTAGCAGCAGCTCCGGACTGAGGTACTGGCAGTCTTCCCTGAATTTTCGCAAGGTTCGGTCGCTCATGCCCGCCTTGATGATGTCGAATGGGGAAAGCATGGGGTGATATTCGCGGTCGATAAAGACTTTGGAGGGACGGATATTGGAGTGGGCGATGTTTTTCTGGGTGAGGTAATCCAGCACATCACATATTTCAGCCAGCCAGCTCAGGGCCTGGGAGGGAGGCCGAGGACCAGCCTGGTCTATCACATCGGCAAGTACCAGGCCATCCACAAATTCGCAAATGACAAAAAATGGAAAACGGTCAAGCGATTCGCCGTACAGTTTGATGAGGTTGCGGTGCTTCAACTCGGACACCTTTCCCACTTCATCCCGGATTTCAGGGGTGAGTACAGGCATCTTCAGCACTTTGGCCACGGCTTTTCTTTTGGTGAAAATGTCGCTCAATTTGAATACCACGGCAGAATTACCTTCTCGAATCAAATCCTCCACTTCATAATGGCCCCGGAGCCGAGCTTCCATTACCTCTGTAATGATATCCATCTGGTTATCCGTGCCGCGCAGCAGGATTTCAGGGCGCGACATGTCCAGATACAGGGGCAAGGAACTTTTGAACGCATCCAGTTCGCCGAGCAGCCCGTGTCGAATCTGATTTTCTTCAATGGTGGCTATTTTTTCTTCGAGCTTGCCCAAGCGTTCCTCTTGCTTCAACCTGTTCAGGCGCCCCATTTGGTGCAACACATTGGTTTGCATGGCCTGGAACATCTTGACCAAATCATCAAAACGTTCGAACCCGTTCTCCAGGCTACCCGTTTTCAAGGCGTCTTCAATACGCATGGTGTGCGGGTCGAGCGGTCGGTCGTTTTCGGGTTTTGCCATAATCAATTGGGCATTGAATGAGAAAGGAAAGGATTCTTGGCTCAAACATCGGAAAAAGCGCGATTTTCGCGCCTCTTTTTTCTTATGACAACACCCATCAAAGTATTCCTCCGCGCCGGCAAAGAAATCCCGGTGCTCCGTTTCCATCCCTGGGTGTTCTCAGGTGCTATTTCACGCATTGAAGGTCAGCCAGAAGATGGTGATATCGCCGAAGTTTTTGACAAACGAGGCACCCTGCTCGGTATTGGGCATTTTCACCATGGGAGTATTGCCGTTCGGCTCCTGCATTTTGGTGCGGCCAATCTTGAAAGCGGAAGCTTTTGGGAGGCAAAACTGCAAAACGCACTGGCTGTACGATTGATTAAGGGCTATTCCAGTGCGTTTCGGCTTGTACACGGGGAGGGCGATGGCCTTTCCGGCCTCGTGGTGGATGTGTACGGCAACACGGCGGTGATGCAATGTCACAGCATTGGGATGCACCGGCAACGGGCTTTGATTGCGGCAGCCCTGCAGAAAGTTTTGGGCAAAAACCTGACAGCGGTGTACGATAAAAGTGTAGAAAGCCTTCCGCCCAAATATGCTGAGAATCAACAAAATGGCTATCAATGGTCGGCCAATGAAACGCCCGAAACCTCTGCCATCATAGAAGAAAACGGCGCCAAATTCAGGGTCGATTGGGTAAGCGGACAGAAGACCGGATTCTTCCTTGACCAGCGTGACAACCGCCTGCTTTTGGCGGAATTCGCCAAGGGGAAATCGGTGCTCAACGCGTTTTGTTACACAGGTGGATTCTCTTGCCTCGCGCTTCAGGCCGGGGCCAGTCTGGTGCATTCAGTGGATGTTTCGCCCAAGGCTATTGCGCTTTGCAACGAAAATGTGGCACTCAATGCCCCATTCGCCGGACAACACGAGGGTTATGCGGATGACGTGATGAAATTTTTGAAAAACACGGAACGTGACTACGAAGTGATGGTTATAGACCCACCTGCCTATGCCAAAAGTCTCGACAAAAGACACAATGCCGTGCAAGGCTACAAACGGCTCAACGCCGAGGCCATGCGCCGGGTGGCACCGGGCGGTATCCTTTTTACCTTTTCCTGCTCACAAGTTGTTGATCGGGAATTGTTTTACCACACGGTAGCGGCGGCGGCCATGGAGTTGGGGCGGCCCGTTCGGGTGTTGCACCACCTTTCGCAAAGTGCGGACCACCCGGTGAGTTTGTTCCACCCGGAAGGTGCGTATTTGAAGGGCTTGGTGCTTTGTTTGGATTAAATGGTAGCATGGCCTTTAGGCCGTCGGGAAAAGTACCCTTTAGGGCACTGAAAAGAAAAATCTACGGATTTTGGACTTTAGGGGCGTAAACGCCCCATTTCCCGACGGCCTGAAGGCCATACTACCATTTAAAATGCATAACTTCGATTACCTAAATAATCAATTATGCAAAACAAACCTGAATACACGCGCAATCTTCCGCACTACCACCTTTACGGGGCCACCTTTTTTGTAACATTTCGATTGTTTGGCTCCTTGCCACTGGAATTCTTGGAAAAACTTTCTGACTGGTACGAACTGGAAAAAAGAGGATTGATCTGGGAAAAAAAATTGAGGACCAAGAAAAAGCGCATGCCCTCCTTAAGCGGGATTATTTCCGAAAATTCGATCAGGCTTTAGATAAATGCCTATGTGGTCCAACTTTTTTAAAGGCACCACAGGTGGCACAAAAAGTCGTAGAGCAGTTGAATCGCTTTGACGGACTATGGTATAAGTTATTGGCATTTACAATTTTACCCAACCATGTCCACATACTTGTGGATTTTTCCATTCAACTTGATGAAAATGGTAAACCGGATAAGGCAACCTATAAGAATTTGGACTATGCAATGGGACGCATTAAAGGTGCTAGCGCTCGATATGCGAACCTCGAACTAAACAGGACCGGAAATGAGTTTTGGCAGTCCGAGTACCATGATCGATATATTCGTGATAGAAGGCACTTAATTGCCGCTGTGGATTATATCAAACAAAATCCCGTATCCGCCAATCAGTGCAATCACTGGCTTGAGCATCCTTTTACATGGGTCCACGAAGATTTTTGGTAAAATGTTGCAGGTAGCATGGCCTTTAGGCCGTCGGGAAAAGTGCCCTTTAGGGCACTGAAAAGAAAAATCTACGGATTTTGGACTTTAGGGGCGTAAACGCCCCATTTCCCGACGGCCTGAAGGCCATACTACCTGCCCATGCTATTTATCACGCGGCTTTCAGCCTGCCAATCCGCGAACCCTCCAGTTTTTCCGCAGCGTATTCGCGGTCGATGACCAGTTGTTTTTTCTCGGTTCTGCTGCCTACGGTGGGCAAATCAAACATGGCATCGGTGAAGATGGCCTCGCAGAGCGAGCGCAATCCACGTGCGCCAAGTTGGTATTGAAGGGCCATTTCGGCCACAAAATCCAGGGCAGAAGGCTCGACTATGAGTTCTACGCCTTCCATCGCAAAGAGCTTTTGATACTGTTTGGTGATGGCATTGCGTGGCTCGGTGAGGATTCGGCGCAATGCTGGAAGGTCGAGTGGGTCGAGGTAGGTACAGATGGGCAGACGTCCCAACAACTCCGGGATTAAACCGTAGGATTTGACATCGGCGTGGGTGACGTATTGCAGCAGGTTGTCGCGGTCGATGCGAGCCGTCGATTTTTTATTGAACCCGATTACCTGGGTGTTGACCCTACGTGCGATGAGTTTTTCAATGCCGTCGAACGCGCCGCCGCAGATGAATAGGATGTTTTCGGTGTTGACTTTCACCATTTTCTGTTCCGGATGCTTGCGACCGCCCTGAGGAGGCACCATTACTTCAGCGCCTTCGAGCATTTTGAGCATCCCTTGTTGCACGCCCTCGCCGGATACGTCGCGGGTGATGCTGGGGTTGTCTTGTTTACGCGCTATTTTATCAATTTCATCAATGTACACGATGCCGCGCTCGGTGGCTTCCACGTCCTGGTCGCACATTTGTAGCAAACGGGCAAGGATGCTTTCCACGTCTTCGCCCACATAGCCTGCCTCGGTGAAAACCGTCGCGTCGACGATAGCGAACGGTACATTGAGCACTTTGGCAATGGTTTTGGCCAACAGTGTTTTGCCCGTTCCGGTCTGGCCGACGAGCAGGATGTTGGATTTTTCTATTTCCACGTCATCGTCTTTCCGCTTTTTGCCTTTATTTTTTTCCAACTCTTGCAAGCGTTTGTAGTGGTTGTACACCGCTACAGAAAGTACTTTTTTCGCGTCGTCCTGACCGATAACGTATTGATCCAGAAAGGTTTTGATTTCACGTGGTGGGATAAGATGCAGCGGCCCGCCATATCGTTCGCTCTTGCCGGCACCAGGCTGAGGTTCTGGTTTTTGTTTCCGATTTTCGCGCTTCACTCCGGCATTGTCAAGTTCCAAATCAATGATGTCTTGCGCTTTTTCTGCACAGGCCTCACAAATCTGGGCTTCCATGCCAGATACTAGTATCATCACCTCTTCTTCTGTGCGGCCACAAAAGGAGCAATAGCTCTGAGGGTTTTTTCCACGTTTTGTCATAACTTAGGTTGGGAATGGAGGGCAAAGGTACGGCGACAAATAGAGATAAACCGCAAAATGCAAAACCGGAGAACAGGAAAATTTTAAACCAAGAAACGACGTCCCGTTCCACGAAGAACGTACCCTCTCTAATTGCAATTTTCCTGTTCTCCGGCTTTGCACTTTAACTCGGTTGTAGCGAGGCGGTGACCCCAAGTCACCGCACTCGCTATAGTGCTGTCCTATATTTTCACCACCCTCAGCGTTTTCCCCGTTCCCGGAAAAACAAGGCTATAATAACCTGGTGGCCATGATTCCGCAGAAATCGAACTGCGTGGGCCTTGCAGCATTTGTGCTTCGATTATTTGGCCACCTGCGTTGAAAACCTGCATTTGAACCTTACGCTCTTCTGGAATTTCTATGGTCAGGAGGTCGGTAACCGGGTTTGGGAAAGTTTTCAAATTGATATCCAACGTAGCGGTCGTACCGGAAGTTGAGATCAATTCTACGGGAAACAGCTCAGCTGTGCAGCCATTGGCGTCCGTAGCCGTTTGGGTATAAATATCGGCGGGTGCATCCACCAAATCTTCCTGGTTGGAAACTGGAATCCCAGCGGAATTTATCCATTGAAATGAATAGGGGGCTGTGCCACCGGTTGTTTCCACCTCTACTGTACCTGTTGGATATACCGCCAGCGGAAGTTCTGTAAGTGCGGTCAATATCAATTCGGTAGGTTCTGAAAGCACTGCTGTTGCAGTAGCGGTGCCGCCTGATGGCCCTTGTACCGTGACCATATAGGTGTCGGCAACCAAGCTGGAAATGGTGGCGGTGGTGCCGCCGTTCGACCAAGTAAAGGTGTAGGGTGTACCTGCCGGAGTAACTATGGCCGTGAGGCTTCCGTCATTGCCCCCAAAGCAGGCAATATTTTGGTTGACCTGGATACTGACGCTGATTTGCGCATTCAACAGGGAAGCTGTGAAAAACAAGCTGAAAAGTAAGCTTTTTTGGAAGGATTTCATGATTTTATTCATTGGTTGTGAATGAATGTGTGGTTAAAACTGAAGGGTGATAGGTTCGCTTTGCTCCGATTCGCTGCCATCGGCAAAAACGGCTTTCACACTGTAGCGATAATTGCCTTGGTCGCGGAGCAGGTCGGCAAAAGTCATTTCATCGCCACCGACAGATTTAAAGGGGGCAAGTGCTTCCCCGCCCTGAGCACGGAATACGACAAACCGGCAGTCCTGTGTAGCATATTTCCAACTCAGACGGGCTGAGGCAGCTTGTTTGTCGATGGAGGCCATAAACCCTTGAATTCGAGGCCGTTGAGCGCTTGCGGCAACAGTGAGGTCTTTCGACTTTCCGGAGGAAAGCTGGTCGTCGTCCAAGGCTTCGAGTGCATAGCTGGTAGGGGTGTCAGGCTTGAGTTGGTCGGTATATTGGTTGGGGAAGGGGCGTTTGAACGTTGCCACAGGTTTCCATTCGGCACCGTTTTCTTGTTTCCAAAGGATTTGGCTCACCACATCTTGGCTGGTGCTGTTGGCCCACTGGAGGTGAACGGTATCGCCATTTACGCTGTATTGTTTGAAAATTGGGGCTACTGGCGCAATGATATCCGGTTTTTTCAGCTCCAACAGTTCAGAATACGCAGAGTGATTCCAGCGGTAGTCAACCGCGGCCACGCGGTAATAAATCTTTTCTGAAAGGGTGCGCAGCGTAAGGGTGTCAGTAAAATAGTTCTGGAACAATGGCTCAGAGGTCAACTGTTTGAACTCACGGTTGGGGCCATGGCTGGCATACACGCGGTATCCACGGAGGTCTTGTTCTGTACCCAAGTCCCAAGCGAGATAGGCAACGCCGGTGCTATCCACAGTACCTACCAAGCCAATGGGCTGGGCTGGGGCGATGGAATCTATGATGAAGCAAAATGCGTTCATCGAAACCCCTTCGTTGCCAGCAGTATCCACTGCCACTACACGATAGTAATTGTTTTGGAAGGCAAAGGGTTCGGTATCCGTAAATTGGCGGGTAGCGGGGGCCAAAGGTTTGGCATTGACATTGGTAAATATACCCGCTGCGTCATTGCCTCGTTGGACGTACCAACCTGCCAAGTCGGTAGGGTCTACCACGGCGTCCCAAGTAATCGTGATTTTGTTGGCGGCATGGCTAATGGCCTTGACTTTCTCTGCACCTCCGGGCGGGGTCAGGTCTCGTCCCATCCCTTTAACCGCAGCACTGGGTAGGCCTAGGTCGCCGAACGGTGTGATACCCACTACGCGATACTGTGCAGGGCGGTAGTTTGCCTCCAAGGAATCGGTGAAAAAGTTCTCTGCCCCATCTTTGGCGAAGCCACTGACAAAGAGAGCTTCTTTGTTCAAGCGAGCAAAATTTTTACCACCATCGGTGCTTTTTTCTACCCAAAAGGCGGTAAAATAGGCTTCACTCAGTTGTTTGTCCCATTTCAACATCACACTGTGCTCACCGTTTTCGGCGCGTAGGCCCTGGACTTGTGGGACTTTCCAAACCTCCCTTGTGTCCACAAAAACGCGGGCAGTGTCTGGCGCCCCGATTCGAGCTTCGGCCAAGCGGATGCGGTAACCGTAGGTTTTGCCTGGCTTTGCATCAGGGTCGCTGAAGGCAAGCGCCATTCCCTTGGCTGTTTCGGCAGAGAGGTCGGCGGCGATGAGCGCATTGGCCAATTGGTAGCTTTGGATTTGTGCAATTTCCTTGACCTGGGCCAGGGTTGGTTTTGCTGGAATGCCCTTCATTTTACCGTAAAGGAGTTGGGCGGCAGCTTTGTTCCACACGTTGTTGGTGTCGGTTTTTGTGGCCCATTCTTCCAGGCTGAGGGGGCGGATGGGTTGTGGGGTAAGGAGCTTCATTCCATCGGCTTCGTAGCGTTCTACGATGAAACCTTGTTGGTTGCCACGTTGCCAGGTGCCATAATCGGCAGGTGCCCAGCGCAATTCGACATGCCCAAGGTGGTATCGGCCGATGGCTTGTATCCCTTTATCCGAGGATTCAGCGGCAGGGCCTTGGTTGGTTTGCCCGATAGCAATCAAGCAATTGAAAATCAGGGAGATAAGCAGGGGAAGTTGCTTTTTCATAACAGCTATTTTTTTGACTTTTGATGGTACAAAGTTCCCTGCCCCGCGAAGCCAAGAGGTTAAATGGGAAGGCAAAAAGGGTAAAAAAGCGTAAAAAAGGGGGACAAGCCTTCGGCCCGCCCCCCAGTTCGGTTTTTGACTGTCCAGTCTTTTATTTAATCTGATAATTGATTTTTTTCGGGTAGGTGCCGAAAATTTTCATGTCGACCGTGTAGTTACCTTTAGCCAATTTGCCGGGCATCCCTTTGTTTTTCAGGTAATCCCGGATTTCGGTGATATAACCCGGCTTGGAATTCTCCCATTTATCGATGGCGTAATACATGTACATCATCTTGATGGCTTCCCAGTCGGCATTGGCGAGCCATGGACGGTAATCCACTACGGCAAAATACTGCTTGTCGGGCGGGAAGGCGGCCAGGCCCAAACCCGAGTTCTGGATACCACCGCCACCACCGCTATTGCCGCTCACGCCAGCCAAATCTAGGATGGTATCGTCGTCCTCTTCCGCTTGTTGCTGCTGAAATTGCTTGCCTTTGGCTTTGGCTGCTGCTATTTCCGCATTCGAAAGCGGGGGAGCTGGTTTCATAAAGCCTTCGTTGCCAGCGAGATACCCGCCATTGCGAAGTTCGGTTTCCAGTGCTTTGTCCCAACGGAAGCCATGCAATTCGCTATCGCTCGCTAATTCAGGGGTGCCGAAATAATTGAGTTTTTTGCCGCCAGCCAGCACCGTGCGATAGAGCGGCGCAGGCAAATACCCCTGCATTGGGTAAGGCCAGGCCTCGTTGGATTTATCCTGGGTCTTTGCCCATCGATCGAGGTGGTTGGCCTCTGCGGGACGGATATTGTAAAGGTTCCACTTGCCTTCGCTGTATCCGCCGAGATTGGTCCAAAACTTTTCACGTTTTTCTTCCAACCAGGGCCCTGGGTCAGATTCAAAGCTCAGGATGGGTGGTTCAGGCTTTGCATTGCTGTCATCGTCATTTGGGTTGAGGTCATACCCTTTCAGGTCGTAGCCATCGAAACCCTCATCTGAGTTGATCAGAATTACGGGACAATCTTCAAAGCCAATGATACCGTTTTCAACGTCGAACATGAGACTGGCCGCTGCCATCTTTTTGACTTTTAGCGCGCTAAGTTTTGATTCAACGGTTGAATATTTACTGGTCCTGAAATACAGACCGCCGAGCAGTTTTTTCTCGATACCCTTGCTGGAGGTGTTTTTTCCAGCCAATTTGGTCTTTTGTACCTTCAACTGGTTGATTTTCTGGCTCCAGCCTTGTACAGAAGGGCCATTAGAGGCTGCTGCCAGGTCGAAATCCACCTTCACTGGCTTGAAAATGCGCAGCAAATCAATCCGATAGATTTGCTGTTTGTTCATTTGCTCGTAAGGCATTTCAAACCAGAACCTACCACTTTCATAGGTCAAGGGCGTTTCGATGCGCTTGCCGGTTTCTAGTTCAGTGAAGCGGGCTACGTTTTTGCGGGTCATTCCCGCTGGTGCCGGTACGTCGAGTACATAACCCATCCCGCTTTTTGACATTTCGATGTTGCCATTTTCCCCATAGGTACTTGCGGCAGGCGCATGGAAGCGCTGACGTGGGTAGGGGAACGATGACACAACCTCCTTCCATGGAATATAGTCTGGTTTGGTTTTGGCGGTAGTGAATACGTGTGAGGTATCTTCTGTGGCTGCACCTTGCTGTAAGTTGCCGTTGTTGTACTCGTATCCTTTGGCAATTATTTTCCAGCGATAGGTGGTGTTCACCTCCAACATTTCGTTGGGGATAAAAGAGGCCCCGTTCTTTTCACCGTTCCACACAAGTTTGCCTTCCACAGGTTTCCAGGTATTGCCCGATTTGCGTTCAAACTTGATATTTTCGTTCAATACCTGCATCTGTACCTTGTGGTCGTCGCCTTCTACAAGGGTATAAGTGTGGTTGTTGCGGAAGTTGAACGATACGGAAGGGTCAGTGAACAGGTCCACATCCTTTTTTTCTTCGGGCATAACGCCACTGATCATGGGGTAATCGCCGAAGTAACCCTTGCCGGATTCGCATTTTTCACCCATTTCAAAATGTAGGTCTGTGTCGATGGTGATCAAACCACCCAATACTTCGCCGTAGATGGCGAAATCTCCTTTGATGTAAATCGGGTTGGGCAATTCGGCTTGGAGCACAGCCCCGGTTTTTACATCCAACAACTTAAGTTGCCCTTTCCAGAACCAAACATCGAGCTGAAGCCCAGCTTCGCCGCTCAGATAAGCGTAGCCTTGGCCTTTGGCGTACCAGCCATTGATGCCATAGTCATAGCCTTTTTCTCCACAGGTGCCGGAATTCTTTTGTACCACAATGTCAAACCCGATCAGCGTGGTGCAACGGGCATAGAAAAACAGGACGTTCAGGTCGATGCCCGCGTAAATACCAGCTCCCATGTTGAAACCTTTGCCGTTGGTCACCTTGTCGTCCACTGTAGGCTGCTGCGTTCCTTTTTTAATGGCGGGCAAATTGGTGTAAATAATGTCGGGTATCGGAGGCAAACCAGGGAGCTTGTTGCCGACCATGAGGTAGGCAAAGAATCTGATTTCTACTTTGAGCATATTGCCCAATTGGTAGTTGACACCGATGTTGATGCGGCTTTTGTCATTCCAGGGCTCCTGTGCTTTGGCCTCGCTCCATTTGCCTGCTTTAAGCCACCATTCCACTTCGCCGCCGCCTTTGCCTTGGAAGTGTAGTTCCACCTCGCCACCACCAGTGAGCGCCCCATTGAGTACGGAGATATCCACGCCAAACTTACCTTCAAAGAGTTTGTCCTCCGGCACAATCAAAATGTCTGCGGTCATGCTCACGGCAGAGGAACCGGAACGGTCGTTGATGTCTTGCATGAAATACGCGTTCCCGTTCAACTTAAGCCAGTCCAGCGAAATATCCACGATGTCCAGTTGCATAGCAAAGGTCACGTCGCCGTTGAACACCTGGTCGCTGCCCACCATGCAAAACGCTACGCAGGCTTTGAAGCCGAGTTTGCCAGCTACGACATTGTACACCACATCGGAATTGGATTTGCCAACATCGCCCTCGCTCGTCATATTGTCTTTGAAGTCTTTGGCTGGGCGGGGTGCTGGTTCGCTGGCTTGCTCCATGTTGTACCAAAATCCGCCACCAAAACCATTGATTGCCATGGTGGTAGCCGGAATCGGGATGCCCGGGAATTTCGCCATTGCATCCACGAAGCAGTACTTGGTAGCGCCTTTTTTGCCAAACTGGCCGATGAAATCGATTTCAATCTTGATGCCTTCGGCTTTGGCGTGGAGCTCGCCCCGGAAGCCGTCGCCGTAGTTTTTGTCATCGGAGTAAATCGCCAGCGATCCTTTCATTTCCAAAAGGGGACCAATGGTAGCCTCTACCGTGATTTTCTTGCATTCAATATGGTCGTACACGAAGCGTTTTTTGCCCGCGTCGTATTTGCCCACAAACATTACCTCGGTCTCGCCCATGATGGTGTTGGCATTGCCCTGTTGCTGGCCTTCCCCATCGTTGTCTTGCCCTAAAAGGCAGACACTCAATGGGAACCCAAGTCCATATTTATTGCCGGGAATGGATTTGAGGGCAATGCTGTCGAGGTTCAGCTCGAAGTTGCCGAGTTTGATTTGTGGCAAGTTCAGGTTGTCAAATTCCAGTACCCCAATTTCAAACGTGGGTGTTCCGAGTTCTTTGGTGTTTACCTTCAAGTGCTCGAAATCCAGTCCTGGCAAGTTGAATTTTTTTACACCACCATTTTCGGGTTCCGTGCCTTTCAGGTTGATGCTGAGCGTGCCCGTCAGGTCGATGGCCGCACCCCATTTGCCGTCTTTCTTTTCTACGCTGATGGAGGAAATTTCCTCGATCTCAGCCTTGGCTACCCACATGTCAATATCGAGACCGGGTATTTCCTCAATGCCAAAGGCTACGTCCGCCCCTTCGTCCCCACCTGCCGAAACGGTACAATTGTAGCCGATAGCGGTGCTGGAAATCGGGGTTAGCACTTTGCCCTTGATGCTGCCTTCACTGAGGTTCGACTCGTCCAATTTGATCTTCAGATAACTGATGCCAAGACCCAAGCCAGCAAGGTTACCTTCGGAGGTTTTGAGCAATTCCTGGTTCAGCTCAAAAGTGCCACTAATGCCTTGTTTGTCAATCAGTAAGTTGCTCAGCGCCAGGCTCACTTTTTGGTTGCCTTTTTTGAAGGGTTCGGGCAGTACGAGGGTCAACCCTTTGAAGTACACACCCTTCCAGGCGTTTCCTTTTCCGGGAAAACCGGCCGCGAATCCAGGGGCGTTTTCCACGTCTGAAAAATCTAAAACGAGGTCGGGCGTTTTATTGCCACTGTTGGGGCGTTTGAACACAAAATTCTTGGCCTGCGGCACCGCAAAATCGTGGCTGAGTTTGGTCTGTGCGATAAATTTTGACAACCCTGCCGCGCCTTCTACCTTGAAATCGGCGCTCAGTTTTGTATTTACATCGGCAATCGGCAGGCCTTGCGCATCCAGCGGGATGGCGCGTTCCCGACTGAATTCCATTTTACCAGCCACACTCAAGGCTTTGAAGCCCGCACAATCCATCGAAAGATAGGTGTCTGCACCTTTCAGGAATTTTAGGGACGCATGGTTCGAAAGCGCTACTTCGAAGTCTTTGGCCAAGGTGAGGGAGGCTCCCTGGGGACCAAAGCCGCCTGGCTGCAAACCGATTCCCTTTTGGCCAAAGCACAGGTATTCGCCGCTCATGGATTCCGGGATTTGGGTGCCGAATACTGCGTTCAAAAAGGCACCAGTTGGCTTGAAAATCATACCCACAAGGGCGATGTTTCCTTTGGCATTGTCAAATCCGAGTGGCAGGCCTTTTTCGGCCACGCCGTCCATTTTGGAAATTAGACGGCCTGCTTCTGAGACTTTTTGCTCGATATTTTTCAGGGTGGAAGTGGGCACGTCTATGGTACCTGCTTCCGAATTGGACAACGCCTGGTCGTACAGGTTGTTGGCGTCTACCACCGCAGTGATTTTGGAATCGCCGAACACTTCCTTTTTTGCATTGATTTTGATGTTGGCGAATTCCACTTTCACCACGGTTTTGAGGAAGTCGAGTTTGATGGCTCCGGTGCCGGTATACCCGGAGCCATTGAACGACATTTGGACGTTTTTGACCGTAAAGTGCCCGATTTTTAGTTCCGCGTTGGCTGGGATACTGGTTGCCAAAGCCTGGTCGGTGGGCTGTGGCGCTGTTGCGTCGCTCATGCAACTAAACTGGAATACCGGCCCGTTATTCGGGTCGTTGTTCACGATGCCCCCCGGACCGCCTGGCAGACCACCACCG
>JALHPW010000009.1:0-11324 GCA_022842255.1 Saprospiraceae bacterium
GAGTGTTGTCGATGATTTGCTCAAACCCCTTGATTTTGAACGTTTTTTGAAGGCTATTCAAAAGTTGAAAGCCGTTTTGCCGACGGAAACCTGGTCGGGAGGGGCTAGGGGAGGCCGACCGTTTCGCTTTTTCAATGTGAACAAAAAAATGTTGCGGGTATGGCTCGATGAAATCCAATATGCAGAGAGCCTCAAGGAATACGTCCGGCTGTGGCTGCCTGGAGGTAAAAACATTGTGACCAAAATGCAGCTGGGCGATTTTGAGGAGTCGCTCAAAGGGCTTGGTTTTGTGCGTTCGCACCGTTCGTTTTTGGTGGCCTTGCGGCATGTGGAAGCCTATTCTGCAGCTGATCTGACGGTTGGAGGAAAGGAACTGGCCATCGGCCGACAGTATCGTGATTCCGTTCTGTCGGCCTTGTCTTCCTTTACGCATCCCTCCTAGATTTTCAAAAGCTGGTTGCCCTTCTCCCAAAAAAGTATTTCCTTAGCACCCTATTTTAAATTGAACTAAACATGAAAAAACAAACCATCCTCTCTGCAATAGCCATCGCAACAATAGGGATAACCCTTTCCCTGGTAGCCCTCTCTTTTTCATCACGCCCAGATAAAACCGCTCCCAAGATGCCTATGTGCCACAGTGTGGACGAGTTTGCGGCATTTGCCAACGACCCCAATTTCCGGGCCGCACACCCTGCGCCGCTGCCAACCGAGGTGGTTCATGGGGGGCGGATGGTTGAATTCCCGGTAGAAGGTGGCGCCAATGGACGTGGTTTTCTGATGACTTCCCATGGCAATACCAACAAATACCTCCTGCTCTTCCACGAATGGTGGGGCTTAAACGATTATATCAAAAGTGAGACCGCGATGTGGTGCCATGATTTGGGAATCAATGTGTTAGCCATTGACCTATACGACGGGAAACTCGCCACAACGCCCGAAGATGCCGGAAAACTAATGCAGGCCAACGACCCCGTCCGGTCGGCAGCCATCATTCAGGGCGCAGCCAAAGCCCTGGGGGAAAACGCTGATTTTCGGACCATGGGCTGGTGTTTTGGTGGGGGCTGGTCGCTCCAAGCAGCACTTTTGTTGAAAGACAAAACCAAGGGCTGTGTCATGTTTTACGGTATGCCGGAAAAAGATGTAGAAAGACTGAAAAACCTGGCCTCCGACGCTATTTTTGTGCATGCCAAACAGGATCAATGGATTACCGATCAAGTGGTGGCCGATTTTGAAGATGTCATGAAAAAGGCAGGAAAAACCGTTACTGTGCATCGGTATGATGCCAACCACGCTTTTGCCAATCCCAGTAGCCCAAGGTACAACGAACAATCAGCCAAAGAGGCACGGGCCGTGGTGAAGGCTTATTTGGCTGGGAAATAGGGATAAATGTGGTCAATGGGTTTGAAGATGGCCAATGGGGCTAATATGGTCAATGGTCACCAGCGCTTGACCACATTAAATAAATTGGCCACATTAAACCCATTGGCCACATTAAACCCATTGGCCACATTAAACAAATTGACCACATTATAATATATGGCAACGCATCAAGCAGATGGCGCATATGCCCCGCCCGAGGACGAAGGCAGCGGCGGCGGACTCGGCAAGCAACTCCTGTTGATTGCCCTTATAACCATTGCCGTAATTGTGGGCTATAAGGCCTTTTTTAGCGGCGGTGGTGGCTTTTCCGGTCTTTTTCAAGAGCCGAAAGAGGTGCGTATGACTTATGTGCCCTCAGATTTCAACCCGAACCTGGATGAGGAAAAAACCTTGCGCATCCTTTCCCAGCCTGAGGAATACCGGCAAGAGTTTGACCGTTTGGTGTATGATTTCAATGTGGCACTCTTGTACCACGTAGCCAATAGAATGGCCCTGCCCGATAGTTTGAAACGCCGCCTCGAGCCGGAATACAAACGCCATCACGACTACCTAAGTTCCTTGTATTTCAACGATTTCGTCACGTTGAAAGACACCACAGCCAATCTGTACGAAACCTGGTACAGCGATAATTCCAACCAGGCGGTCCAACTTTTCAATGAGGTGGCGGGCAAATACACCTGCTTTTTTGTAACCCAGGTGATGAGTACGCTTCTGCGGGTGAACGGCGGTAAATTCTTTGCAAAAGGCAAAAACGTGGGCACTCCCTGCGACATTGCCATGCACGAAGGCCTGCAACCCATGGCCGAACGCTTGAAGAAAAAAGCAGAAATCATGGATTTTAGCGCCTCGCGTGGACTGTTGAAAGACAAAGTCCGAAAGGGCATCGCAGAACTGGCTACCTACGAATTGCGGAGTCGGATGGGCATCGATAAAACCCTGCAGTACAAGATCTTTGGGTTCTCGGTGTCTGAAACGGATATTCGGGTGGAGGCCATCAGCGTGATCAAAACGGGCTTCAAACTCGACCAATATTTTGATGTGACCTTGAGCCCCAAACGTGGTACCCTGAACATAAAACTACCGGAACCAACCATTCTTTCCCATGAGGTGTACCCTCGGGTGGACAAACTGGATGTAGGCTATCTGGCGGGTATCAACGAGAAAGACATGAACGAGCGTTTCAACGAATTGCGTCGTCAGTTCCGGCAAGATGCCCTTGAAAATGAGCATGTTCTGGAAAAAGCCAAAGCCCGTGCCGACTCGGTGATGCAGTTGATGTTTGGCCCCATTGCCAAATCCATCAATCGAAACTACAAGGTGCAGGTAGTATTCCAGGGTGTTGAAACACAGATGACGGAAGACGAACTCCGTCGTCGCGGGGAAGATGGCAAAACGCCGCCCAAGGTTTCTTCGCCAGCTCCGGTGGAAGCGCCTAGTCGGAGCAAGGAGAAGGTGTTGGCGAATTGAGAAAGCTTGTTATCAGCCAAACCATACCTTTGTATTCCTTTTCAAACCCAAACAAATGAATGTATAAAGCAACCCATGAATTATCACGACAATGCCATTAGTCAAGCTGTGAAATCAGCCGTTCAGGAATTCGACCCTGCGGCAAGTGTCATGCTATTTGGTTCGCGAGCACGGGGCGAAGCTCGTGTTGACTCAGATTATGACTTTTTGGTGCTTTTGAAAATACCCTTTGATTTTAGGCTCAAATCAAAAATTCTCGACCGACTTTATGAGGTTGAACTTGCCAACAACTGTGTACTTGGTGTGATGGTAGAGCACAAAGACCATTGGCAAATGTTAGAAAACACACCTATTTTTTCCGAAATACAACAAGATGGTGTTGCAGTATGAGTTTCTCAACGGAAGAAGTCGTCCAGTATCGCCTCCAGCGTGCCAAGGAGTCATTTGCTGAGGCAGAGATTATGCGTGTAATCAACGTTGGCAAATGGTTGTCAATAGATTGTAGTATGCCTGTTTTTATGTGGTTTCAGCCTACTTTGTCCAGCAGGGCTTCAAGGCATTCACACATGCAGGGTTAAAAAGTGCTTTTAACAAAGAGTTGGTCCAGGCAGGCAAGGTTACCTTATCAGAAGGTCGACTCTTCAACCAGCTTTTTTCATACCGGCAGGATGCAGACTATAAGGATTTTGTGATTTTTGAAGAAGCCGAAATTGTCGAACTTTTTCCAAGGGTAAGTTCGCTTATTTCAATGGTTGAGGCACTTATTATGAGTGATTTGAAGTAGGAATCCCTACCGCTTCGCCACAGGCTGCCCACTCTTCAATACCTGCAAGGCCTTTTCCACTGCCGGGTCGTCGTCGTTCAGGACTTTGTACAATCCCTCGTCGCAGAATATAGTCTTGGCAATGCGGGCTTTTAACTGAAGTTTGAGTTCTGCTTGACATTTGGCCAGCTCCGCCGGACTTTTTTTCGTGCCTTGTTTTTCGGCATAACTTGCCAATGCTTCCAACAATTCATTGGAAACCACATACTTGTCCGCGAACTCGGATAGGGTAGCGGGCATACTCGACCGGTCGTTGTTTTCTCTCCAGCGGGACACAAACTGCGGGATCTGTTGGCGCAGCGCCGTGAAATACGGACTGGCAAAGGAGGTGTCGATTGGGATGAAAACATCAGGGGTGACACCGCCGCCGCCAAACACGACCCTGCCTTGCCCAGTGTAGTATTGGGTACTGTCTGCTTGTTTGATTTTTTCGGCGTTGCTCAATTCGCCGTTTTCGAGCCGCCGCTCGGCTTCACGATCATAGTCCTGACCGTGTTTGTAATCGCGTTGGATACAGCGTCCGCTGGGCGTAAAATACCTCGACACGGTCAGCCGCATGGCGCCGCCATTGGAAAGCGGGTATTGTTCCTGCACCAGTCCTTTGCCGAAAGACCGGCGGCCTATCACCCAACCACGATCCCAATCCTGAACGGCCCCTGCCACGATTTCACTGGCGGAGGCAGAGCCTTCATCAATCAGCACGGCCACATTTTGGATATCAAAACGGGCGCGGCCATTGCTTTTGTAGTCCTTCCGTTGCCCGGCGCGACCTTTGGTGTACACCAGCAGTTTGCCTTCCGGGAAAAACTGGCTGAGCATTTCAGTGGCTTCTTCGAGGTAGCCACCGGGGTTGCCGCGCAGGTCGAGTACCAGGCTTTGCATGCCTTTTTCTTCTACAAGCGGCGTGAGTTGCTGCATGAATTCCTGGTAGGTATTGCTGTTGAAATGGGCCACCCGCATATAGCCGGTATGCTCGTCGAGCATATAGGCTGCATCCACACTTTTTACTGGGATCACGTCGCGTGAAACGTCGAAATACCGCAGGGCAGTTTCATGGCCGCGCCGAATCCCAACCTTGACCTTGGAACCTTTGGGGCCGCGCAATTTGTTGTAAATCTTCCCGGTTTCGATCTTTATCCCGGCAATCACGGTGTCATTGATGCTTACAATCTTGTCTCCTGCCAAAATTCCGGCCATTTCAGAAGGCCCGCCAGGAAGCGGCGCCACTACCTGAATGGTATCGTCCAGGATGATAAACTCTATGCCCACGCCTTCAAATTCGCCGTTCATGTCGTCTTCCACGGCCTTTAGCTCGTCGGGACTGATGTATACAGAGTGAGGGTCAAGTTCGTCGAGCAGGTGTTCGATGGCCTTGTTTCGCAGGGTTTCGGTGTCGACGGAATCCACATATTTGGCTTCCACATAACGAAGGATTTCTTCGAGGGTGCCGGAGCCGGCTGAATTCCGCGATTCGAGGCTGAAATTGCGGTCGTAATGTGGGAGTTTTTGACCGATAAACATGCCGAGGGCCAGTGTAGCGGCCAAGAGTAAGGGGAGTCGTGTTTGAAGTTTGGGGCTTTGCTTTTCGTGTTCCATCAAAATAGTAAAAGGCGTGAGCGAATCACCGACGTGAACGGTTGGTGGGTAAAAAGGTTTTTAGGATTGATGTAAGGTTGAGGTTTTTTATGTTTTTTGCTTAATTTGCAAAATTCATCTACTTTTGTTCAACTTTTTTTATTAATCTGCTTGTTTTATCACCGCCATGCAAAATTCTGAACTACCTCGCCTCGACCAATTGGACCGTCAAATCCTTGCCAAACTGGTGGAAGACGCCAAGATGCCTTACACCGATATTGCCAAACAGCTATTTGTTTCGAGCGGTACCATCCACGTCCGCATGAAAAAAATGGAGGAACTGGGCATTGTTCAGGGTTCTAGTTTGACGCTTGATTATCACAAATTGGGTTATGATGTGACCGCTTTTCTGGGTGTTTTTCTAGATAAAAGCTCCCTTTACGAGGATGTTGCGGAACAACTTCGAGAAATCCCGGAAATCGTGACCGCCAATTATACCACTGGGGCGTACAACATCCTTTGCAAAATCGTGTGCAAAGATACAAACCACCTGCGCCATGTGTTGCAGGATAAAATACAGAAAATCCCAGGCATTCAACGTACCGAAACGTTTATCTCCCTGGAAGAGCGCATTAGCCGGCCGGTTAATTTTTTGGAGGCTTGATGGTGGGACGTGACGGAAATCAATGCTACTTTCGTCACGTCTTGTTCACCAAACCTTTCTGGTATGTTCAAAAACTTACGCTCACCTTTACCCTATTCCGTTGATTGGGCAGCGCTGTTGATGCGCTTCGTTTTTTGTGGCCTGATGGTGTACAACCATGGTTTGATGAAAATCATGTTGTTCTCCGAAAGTCCTGAAAGTTTTTCCGATCCATTAGGGATTGGGGGGGCAGCATCGTATTATCTCGTGGTATTTGCTGAGGCTATTTGCTCTGTCTTGGTTTTTCTGGGGTTGTTTACGCGCCTGGCCCTGCTCCCGCTTTTGATCACAATGATGGTAGCGGTTTTTAGTGTCAACTGGGATAATCCATTGGCCGAAAAGGAATTACCTATGCTTTATTTGTCTGTATACGTGGCAATCTGGCTCATGGGGCCGGGTAGATTTTCACTGGATTGGCGATTGTATAGCCATAGGCATGATTTTTCAAAAACTTAATTTTGACAGGGCCGTGAAAAAAGATTTATTATTTTTGGCGGCCGAAAATTTTCAATGGTTTCAAGTCAGCGTTTCGCACGTTGACTGTATCTTAGGCTACCAAACCTCTCTCCTTTCTCAAACACTTAAATTTATGACAAAACGCTACACACTTTTACATTTAATCCTCCCTATCGCGCTCTTTGTCATCCCAAGCCTTCTGTATGCCAATGGCGAACCAGTTGGGGACCCGGCCATTGGCGAACCGATAGGGAACCCGATTTTTGTGGGACCGATTGGCAACCCGCAAACAGGCAAGCCTTCAACGCCAGATTCTTTGGCTTTGGCAATGGGACACTGTAACCCAATCACGGTTGCGGTGGTGAACTGTGCTACGAAAACCATAGAACTTTCTGCTTATGTTAGTTGGTTGTTCACAGGGGTCTTGGAACCTTGGGTGGCCACTTGGAGCAATGGGGTGACTGCCCATAAAATAACCCTAACGCCTGCGGATTTGCCTGGTACATGGAACTGGGATGCATCTGGTACCGGCTGTGAACAAAACCACTGGAACACCGACTATGCCCAGCCCGGGAATTTCTTTTTGGGTGTCGTAGATATCCAAGGACAGCCGCTTTGCGACAATGGCTTTGTGTACCTCAACGTCACCACCGAGCCCTATCCGGATTACGAATTTCCAAACTTTTCCTGGAGCCCTTCCAATGGTAGCAATCAGCTTACCCCATTTGAAGTCACGCAGCCGGGTATCTACACCTTAAGTTTGACAGACCAGTTGGGCTGTCCGTTTACGGACCAAATCAACATCCCGAACAGTCCTCCTGTTTTGCCCCTGCTTTCTGGTCCGCAATACATGTGCCCAGAAGGAGATACAGCAACTGTTCAGACGATACTTCCTTGGGGAAATTACGAATGGAGTACGGGGGATACTACCCAGTCTATCACCATCACCGAACCGGGTTTGTACGACGTTACAGTGACCAACCAGTTTGGATGTACCGGTCAAGGCGTCTATGCCGTACAAAATGCGGAAGTTTCTCCTTTTAACATTAGTATTACGGCTGCAACTATTTGTGTGGGGCAAAAGGATACCCTACGCGTATTGGGCGGTTTCAGCCAGTACCAATGGTCAAACGGTACATTTGGTATCACCAATATTGTAACACAGCCAGGTACCTACACGGTTACGGTCACCAATTCAACAGGCTGTACCGGCACCAATAGTGTTACGGTTGGGCTGACACCCACCCCAACCATAGCCATCACCAGTACGCCATTCTTCCCTGGTACCAGCTCTACGCTCACGGTTACAGGTGGGAACTTCCCCGGATATGTGTGGTCGCCGGGAGGACAAACAACGAATCCTATAACCGTTTCGGCCTCAGGGACTTATACTGTTACCGTCAGTGGGGCCGCGATATGTGCTACGAGTACCACGGTCTCTATCACACAGTCTCCGGCGCCTACGACGGTCATATCCCCTCCGGCCCAATTAAATTGCACCTCACCAACTACCGTATTGGATGCAACAACCTCTTCCTCCGGTCCAGAATTTAGTTTTGTGTGGTCCACCGTTGGAGGTAATATTTCTGCAAACCCCAACACCTTGAATCCTACCGTCGATGCGCCCGGGGTGTACACTTTGCAGATTACCAATACGACTACTGGTTGCACATCCTCTACATCCGTCACTGTAACCTCCAACATGCAGGCGCCACCCGCGCCAGCCGGTAATCCGGCAACGCTTAACTGCACCGTTACCAATCTGAATATTGGCCCAGCCCTGCCGCCAGCCGATACCACCCTGCAACCTAATTGGGTGGCGAGTGGAGGTGGGTTCATCGTTTCGGGCCAAAATACCTGGAACCCAAACATCAACGAACCTGGAACCTATACCCTGACGGTTGTCAACCCTGCCAATGGTTGCACCGCCACTTCTTCGGTCGTGATTCCAGAGGACGTTTTGGCTCCTAATTCAGTTATTGCCCCGCCCAGCCAACTAACCTGTACCATGAACACGGTGGCACTCAACGGCTCGGGCAGTAGCAGTGGGTCCAACATCAACTATCTTTGGACAGCTTCCAACGGGGGTACCATATCCGGCAATACGAATACTGCGGTTTCGGAGGCGGCATCTGTTGGTGTTTATACTCTATTGGTTACCAATACTACCAATGGTTGCACGGCTACCAGTACCGCAACGGTGTCGGCAGACGTAAACATTCCTATTACTGGAGTACAACCACCTGCCACACTCACTTGTGATGTAACCACGGTGACCATCGATGCCTCCACCTCTAGCTCTGGTCCCACCTTTGTGTATACCTGGACCGGCCCTAGCCCCGGCAGTATCACTGCTGGTCAAGGAACACTCACTCCCACTGTGAACGCACCGGGTACCTATACCTTGCAACTGGTGAACAATGCCAATAGTTGTTCCGCAACGCTCTCGGTGGTGGTTTCGCAGGATATTGTCCCGCCAGTAGCAAATGCTGGCCAAAATGCTACCCTGAACTGCGTGATTCCTACGCTGAACCTGGATGGAACGGCTTCCTCTACGGGAGCGAATTTCCTTTACCAATGGTCGACTACGAATGGTGTAATTGTCAATGGTGGGACCACCCTGACACCAACCGTGAGCATGGCAGGGACTTATACGTTATTGGTTACCAACCTGACCAATGGCTGTACTTCGGTTTCTTCGGTTCAGGTGATGAATGATGCAAGCGCACCCAATGCTGTGATATCCAATCCAGCCACGCTTACTTGTACCACGCTCCAGACGGTCATTGATGGTTTGGGGTCCAGCCAAGGTGCTACCTATACCTACAACTGGACTGGGCCTACCCCAACCAGCATCCTGAGTGGGCAAACCACCTTGCAGCCTACTGTAAATGCCCCAGGCGTTTATACCCTTGATATCGTCAACACGGCCAATGGCTGTACGGATACCGAAACCATCACGGTGCCTCAAGACATTGTGGCGCCAGTGGCTTCGGCTGGAACGGATGAACTGATCAATTGTACCACCCCAACGGAAACCATTGGTAGTGCGAGCAATCCTAGCGGTGCTAACTTCACCTTGGTTTGGAGTACTGTTGGTGGCAACTTCATCTCCGGAACGAATGGGCCTACCGCATCAATCAATGCTCCAGGTACTTACACCTTGTTAATTACGAACAATACCAATGGTTGTACGGACACTGATGATGTAGTGGTTACCGACGATTTTGTAGCACCAACCATTGATGCGGGACCAACCGTAGAACTCAACTGCGTACAAACCTCTACTGTGCTGCAAGGCACGGGTAGTACGGGGCCAAACTTCCTCTATGTTTGGACGGCTAGTAACGGTGGAAATATCGTGAACGGAGGGAATACCCTGACCCCTACAGTCAATTCGGATGGTACCTATGATGTGTTGGTCACAAACCAGCAAAACGGCTGTACCAGTACCGACCAGGTCATCATTACACAGAGCGACGACGTGCCGGATGCTGTCATCGCTCAACCCAACATCCTTACTTGCACGCTCACCAGTTTCAATTTGAATGCTGCGGGGACGGATGTCAGCCCAACTATTTCGTACACTTGGACGGCTAGCAATGGTGGTAACGTCACCAACGGGGGCACAACACTCACCCCAACCATCGATGCTCCTGGCACCTATGTGTTGCAAGTATTTGATGCCTCTAACAACTGTACTGCAACGGAAACGATAGTGGTTCAAGAAAACATCCAAAATCCTGTAGTGAATGCTGGCAACCCAGCTACGCTGACCTGCGATGTCCTGACACTTCCATTGCAAGCTACCATCCAATCTTCTTCGTCCAGCAATCTAAGTTATGTGTGGTCTACCACACCTGGCGGAATCATTACCGGTGGTGGCAACACGCCTACACCAACCATTGGTGCAACCGGTACCTATACCGTTTTGGTAACGGACGCTATCAACGGCTGCACAGGCACCAGCAGTGTTCAAATCGTGGCAGATGTGGTACCACCAGTGGCCAGTATCGCACAACCAGCAACGTTGACTTGTGTATTGGAGGAAACCCAAATCAATGGTACGGCTTCCAGCCAAGGCAGTGAGTTTGAATATCTCTGGACAACCATCGATGGCACCATCGTCAGCGGAGGTACCAGCAACCAACCTACGGTAAATGACCCAGGTACTTATAATCTGTTGGTTACCAACACCAATAATGGTTGTACCCAAACGGCTTCGGTGGTTGTGCCTGAAGATGTAGTCCCTCCAATAGCCAATGCCGGCCCAAGTGTTGGTCTGGATTGTGATACACAAACCAACACGCTGAATGGCAGCGGTTCGAGCCAAGGTGCCAACTTTGTGTACACTTGGACAACCAACGGTGGTCAGATTATTTCGGGTGCAAATACCTTGAACCCGCAAATCGGCGACCCTGGCCCATATACCTTGACCGTGGAAAATACCATAAACGGCTGTGTGACCACTTCCAATGTTCAGGTAACAGAAGATGTAGTGCTGCCAAGCTTTGTAATTGGCCCTCCACAGCTCTTGACCTGTGTAACCACTTCTACAATTCTTCAAGCAACCGGCTCGAACTTCGGTACCGCTCCAACCTATACCTGGACTACGAACGGTGGAAATATTGTCAGTGGCGGAAATACGTTGAATGCCACGGTCAACGATCCCGGTTTCTATACCCTGACGATTGTCAATACTGTAAACGGTTGTACGAGCACACAACAGATGGAGGTTCTTGAGAACGTACAACCTCCTTCTGTCAACACACCCAACGTAGGTCTGCTTACCTGCTCTGTTCTGGATCAAACCCTGCTCGCCAATGCACCTGCCCAGGCATTGCTGCAGTGGACTGCAACCAATGGTGGAAATATTGTTTCAGGGGCTAACTCGCCCAACCCATTGGTGAATCAGCCAGG
>JALHPW010000009.1:11334-22610 GCA_022842255.1 Saprospiraceae bacterium
ACTGGCTACCCTGCCTTTGAATGGTTGTACGGCTACTTCCAGTGTGGATGTTGACCAAGAGTTGAATATCCCTACCAGCCTGCTGTTCTCGCTCGACCCGCCCAAGTGCAATGGCGTATTGGGTACCCTTGCAATCCTGCAAATCAATGGTGGCGTAGGTCCGTATGTGTACTCCATTGATGGAGGCAATACCTTCTTCCCGGCACAAGAGATTGGTGGTTTGGAACCCGGCAGTTACGACCTGGTTATCCAGGACGCCAATGGTTGCGAAGTAGAGGACATTGTACCCGTACCGGAACCTCCTACCCCTGCGATTGCACTGCCGTCGTCCCTTGAAATTTTGTTGGGTGAAAACCAGCAGCTTGAAGCAGTGGTTCCTCCCGGCTTCCCGCTTTCCTTGATTGATCAGGTGATTTGGACGCCACTGGATGGATTGACTTTTGCCGGTAGCACAATCAACGATTTGCTCACCCCAATTGCCATGCCATTCGTCACCACAGAATACAGTGTGACCATTCTGACGGCGGAAGGCTGTAAAGCAGAATCTCGTACCACCCTTCGTGTAGACCGGGATATCGATATTTACGCGCCTAACGTAATCTGGCCGGATGATCCAGATTCTGACAACAATGCCTTTACGCTGTTTACCCGTCAAGGTTCGGTAAATCAAATTTTGAGCCTACAGGTATACGACCGCTGGGGCGAACAACTCTTCGTCAACCGGAATTTCCTTCCCGATGATCCTTCATTGGGCTGGCCCGGAGATTTCAAAGGAGAGCCTGTGAACCCAGGGGTATTTGTTTGGTGGGCTGAGGTTGAGCTCATCGACGGTCAGAAAATCCTGATGAAAGGGGATGTGACCGTAGTCAAGTAATATTCAGATTCAAGGTATTGTATACCATCCTAAACGGCCTTCGAGACAAGATGCTCGAAGGCCGTTTTTTTATGGATATCGTCCGACCTATTTTTGCGCCTTCTGAAAAATCAAGCCCAAACTCATTTGTGCATCATGGCTTTTACTCGACTCTCGACACTGTTATTATTGGTATTACTATTCCAAAATTGTGCTGAAACGCCTTCCGCAACCAGCGCGCTTTATGCTGAAAATATGCCGGCGAACGCCAAACCCATAGCCGCTCCAATAAGCAACCTAAACACCTGGGTGGAGTCTGGAAACTTTTTTGTGACGGGTATTTGTACGAACACCAGTACCGTTTGGCAAAAAATTTGGCTGGATGCGATTCCACTGGATAGTACAGGGAAACCACTTAGGATTCAAAAGCGCGCTTCAGTTATCCTCAATACATTTTCGGATGCGGTACCACCCAATGGCCGCACGGCTTTTTTTGCATCTTGGCCGATAAGTGATTTTTCGGGCGTCCCTACTTCCTGTCAGGTAAAAGTAGCGGGCGCAATACAGCAAATGGCTGGTCCCATTCTGGTTGTGCCAATGGTTAATGCGCTTAAATTGTTTGCACCCCAGCAAAGCGGACAGCCTGCCTCCGAAGAACTGGCCTGGCAGCTTAGCGGTCAATTAATCAATCCCTTACCCATGCAGGCTGCTCACCCAAGGTTGGAAATACTCGTGTATGGAACCGATAATCGGCTCTGGCTCAGTACCTTGCTTAACCCTGAGGACCCTTCTACAAAACGTGTGTTCCAGTTTGTGAATGGCGAAGGACCGCTACAGCCCAATGAAACGCGTGAATTCAGTCTTCAGGTGTTTTATCAAGGGCTTCCTCAAGCCTTGAAAGAAAAGAAAATAGGCCAAATTGAGGTGATGCCTTTTGAGGCAAGACCTGAATCGTCCCGTTAAATCTTAAGTCAGTTGCTCGCTGATCATCCCAAAGCGCCGTTCCCGGTTTTGGTAACTCAAAATGGCTTTAAACAATTCATCCCTGCCAAAATCCGGCCAAAAAATGGGTGTAAAGTAGAGTTCAGCGTAGGCCACCTGCCAGAGCAGGAAGTTGGAAAGCCGGGCCTCACCACTGGTGCGAATGAGTAATTCGGGGTCAGGTATACCATGTGTGCTCAGTTCGTGCTCAAACATGGCCTCACTGATTTCATCGGGCTGCAATTCACCAGCCTTTACCCGTTCGGCCAAATGCCGGGTGGCGCGCAGGATTTCCCATTTGGCCGAATAATTGAGGGCAAGCACCAGGGTAACACGGTCATTGTCTTTGGTTTTTTCAATACCCTCCCGTAACGTTTTCAAGGTGGAAGGCGGCAAAGCCTCCAAATCCCCAATAGCGGTTAAGCGCACCCCGTTCTTGTTCAAGTCGCGTATTTCCCCTTTGATGGTTTCAACCAGTAGCGACATCAAGGCCATGACCTCGGCGGGTGGGCGGTTCCAGTTTTCGGTGCTAAAGGCATACAAAGTCAGGTATTTCACCCCGATTTGTGCCGCTGCTTCGGTCACTTCGCGCACACTTTTCACGCCGCTGCGATGGCCGAGTACACGGGGCATTCCTTTTTGTTTTGCCCAACGCCCATTGCCGTCCATAATGATGGCGATGTGTTGTGGTACCTTGTCGGGGTTGATTTGCGATTTAAGGTCAGACATTGTTTGGGTAGTCAAACTAAGCCGGAATGGTATTCCGTCAGTAAATCAAAATTGGAGCGGAATACCATTCCGCCTTACATTTTTTCAAAGGCCGACAAAGGTACGTTTCAAGCTTGATTTTCGATTTCTGCTTTCAATTTACTGAAAGTTCAAAACTTTCGGGAAGTTTGCGCTAGGTTTTCCAATCAGCCTTCAACCTAATTTTTCAAAATATGCACACAGAAGTCCGCCAGCGGTACAACGCTGCTTTCACGCAAGCAAAATACGAGGCATTCCTCAACACGGTGAATACCGCCTTTGGCGAGCCTTGCACGTTCCGAATTTCCGAGACGCCGATTTTTGTGCCGAACAATCTAAAGGCCAAACTCTTGAAAGGAGTGGAAGATATTTGCGCCGTTATCACAGCGCCTAATTTCATGGAAAGGAGCGATGCTGCACTGCCCAGCCATCTTCGGGTGCCGGGAGAGGATGCGCACACGCAATTTCTTCAACTCGATTTTGGGATTTGTCGCGACGCAAACGGTGACCTAAGCCCACAACTCATTGAAATGCAGGGGTTTCCATCGCTGTATTTTTTTCAGCACTTGTTGGCCGAAGGCTATCGAAAGCATTTTGATATTCCAGCAGAGTTTCACCACCTGTTTGGGGGCATTGATGAATCGGGTTATATCGAACTGCTTCGCCAAGTCATCGTAGGCAATTCAAAACCCGAAAACACCATCCTGCTTGAAGTAGAACCTGAAAAACAAAACACCCGCATTGATTTTTGGGGAAGTGCTAAATATTTGGGAATCAAAGTGTTGTGTCTATCTAAGCTCAAGCGTGAAGGTCGGGATTTGTACTATTTGGACGAGGATGGGCGGCGCGTGGCGGTGGAGCGCATTTACAACCGGATTATTTTTGACGAACTGGAACGCCGCGCCGATTTGCCCAGGGAATGGGACATGACCACGGAGGTGAATGCCGAATGGGTGGGCCACCCGAATTGGTTTTTCCGGATTTCTAAGCATTCATTGCCGTTCATTCAAAGCGATTTTGTGCCGAAAACACTGTTTGTCAACGAATTGAAATCCATTCCAGACGATTTGGAAAATTGGGTGCTGAAGCCGCTATTTTCTTTTTCAGGCCAAGGGGTAAAAATCAACATCACGCGTGAAGATGTAGAATCAGTGGACGACCCATCTAATTACATTCTCCAGCGCAAGGTCGAATACATCCCTGGGGTGCAGACTCCCAACCCTGCCGAACCCTCCAAATGCGAGATACGGATGATGCTGCTTTGGGACAAAGGTTGGGATAAGCCGCGCCTGGTCAACAATCTCGTTCGCATGAGCAAAGGCGAGATGGTGGGCGTGCGGTACAACAAAGGCAAGGATTGGGTGGGGGCTAGTGTGGGCTTTTTTGAACCATCTACCACTTAGGGACTTTTTACCACATAGGACACATAGAACACATAGTTTTTTCCATCGTGCCCCTATGTTACCTATGTGTCCTATGTGGTAAAAAACTACGCTGTGTGGTAAAAAAAACTGCACTATATAGTAAAAAGCCACTATGCGGTACCTCCCGCAACAGCAAACGGTCCATCAAACTTAGGTTTCCAGGTTTCTGAGATGGCAAATGCGCGAAACTTGGCATCGTTTGCCTTGGGACCTTCAAAAAGTTCGTCGACAGTGGCTTGGAAAAGTGCCAACCAGCGGTCGAAGTGTTCTGCTTTGAGCGGGAATTTTTGGTGTAAATCCAGGTGTTTTTGAATAGGATTGCCCCGATACGCATCTGGCGTGTCGAGCAGCAAGAACTCCCAAAATGCGTACATAATTGGGAGGTGATGCGCCCAGTTTACCTGTGCTATATCGTTGAAAATGAAGCCAATAACATCGTCAGCTTGCACCTTTTCGTAGAAGGTGTCAATCAATTTGCGGATGTCGGCGGAATTGGAGATGTCAGGCTTCATCATTTTTTGTTGAATTGTTTAATTGGGGATTTGGTTATTTGTTGTGCTAAGCTTGGTATCTGTAAGAGGCTTGTTCAAATGCCAAGCGCTGGTCAAACAAATAACCAAATCCCCACCTCAACACATCCCCATCAAAAATCACATTTTGCCCGATTGGCCTTGAGCCATTTTTCCGCTTCGCGGTAATTGGGCATAAACCGTTCCACAAGGGTCCAAAAACGGTCGGAATGGTTCATCTCTACCAGGTGAGCCAATTCGTGCAAAATCACATAATCCTGCACCTCCCGGGGCGCGAAAAGCAAGCGAGTGGATAGATTTACATTCCCGGAACGAGAGCAGCTGCCCCAGTTGGAATGGTTGTATTTTAAGTTTACGCTTCGGATGGGTTGACGAAACGTGCGCGCATTCATCTCTTCTACCCGTCGTGAAATCTCCGCTTGGAAATCCTTGGCCACAATACGCGAAAGCAATGTCTTCGCTATGCGGGTCCGCTGCCAGGAATTGAGGTTTTCGTTCAGTTCCAGGCAAATTGTATCACCCACCAGTTTTGCAGTGCTCGTAACCCGGTCCTTGAGGCTCAGGGAAAGTGTATAACGCCGTTCGCCAACCGGTATCGTGTCTCCATTTTGGAATTGCTTTCCAAGATAGGCTTCCCGATAAGTAGGCTGTTTTTCAAACTGTTGCACCACCCATTCCTGCACAATATGAAGGTACTCGCGAATCATCGCCTCACCCGCCGTCACAGGCAGCCGTAAGGTGATGCGCCGGGCAGAAAGGCTGTAATAATGCCCACTTGCCAAGTCCAGTGCCACGCGCACCGGAAGTGCTACGCCTTCAATGTGAATCAGCCCTTTGAGCGTCCTTTTTTTTGGGAAAAACACTGGTTGACTATGAACGATTAACGATGAACTATGAATACTTAGGCCTTTCTTTCCGCGAAGTCGCGCATCAATTGAACCAGCGCCTGCACACTTTTTTGGGGCAAAGCATTGTAAGTGCTGGCGCGGAAACCGCCCACCGAACGGTGGCCTTTGAGGCCTACCATACCATTGGCTTCGCACAATTGACCAAATTCTTTTTCGAGGGAGGCATACTTTTCCTCCATCACAAAACAGATGTTCATGTGCGAACGGTCTTCCACGGCTACCGTACCACGGAAAAGTGGATTGCGGTCAATCTCATCGTACAACAGCAGGGCCTTCGCCTTGTTTTTACGCTGCAACGCCTTTAGTCCGCCGCTTTTTTTGATCCAGCGCAGGGTGAGCATGCTGACGTAAATGGGGAAGACCGGAGGGGTGTTGTACAACGAATTTTCCTTTGCAATTACCCGATAGTCAAGCATGGATGGCAGGTGTCGCGTGACGGTACCCAGCATATCCTCGCGCACGATGACCACGGTGGTGCCCGCCGGACCGAGGTTTTTTTGAGCGCCAGCGTATATCAAACCAAACTGGTCGGGATTGAAGGGACGGCTCAAAAAATCGGACGACATATCACACACAATCGGAACCGGGGATTTGGGAAATTTCCGCATTTGAGTGCCGTAAATCGTGTTGTTGCTCGTCAGGTGCAGGTATTTCGCCGACTTAGGAATCTTGTAACCTTTGGGGATATGGGTGTAGTTGTCTTCTTTTGAAGACGCTATAACTTGCACATTGCCAAAGGCTTTGGCTTCTTTGATGGCCTTGTCGGCCCACACGCCGGTATTGACATAGAGCGCGGTTTCGTCCTCGTTTAAGAGGTTCATCGGAGCCATGAAAAACTGGGTACTCGCACCGCCCGTCAGCCACAACACGTGGTAGTTTTCTGGCAGGCCAATGATTTCGCGCATCAGTGCGTTGGCTTCTTCAATAATGGCGGTGAATTCTGGTCCACGGTGCGAGAGCTCAAGCAGGCTAAGGCCCATGCCCTGGTAGTTGGTAGCTGCTTTGCCGGCTTCTTTCAAAACGGATGCAGGCAGCACCGCCGGGCCTGCAGAGAAATTATGTTTTTTCATGGGAAATGAATTTTTGGAACACGGTTTTTGAGTGATGAAAATGGTAGGCGCCGCAAAATTAAGGGTTTGAATTATTAGGGGTTTGATTTGTTTGAATGGTTTGATAGGGTTTGAATTGTTTGAGTTGTTTATTAGGGTTTGAGTTGCATACGATTCCACATCAAACGATTCAAACAAATCAAACCCATCAAACGATTCAAACCCTTCAAGCCCTCCCAAACCGCAACGCCCATTCCTTGGCAAAATAGGTCAAAATCACGTCCGCGCCGGCCCGCCGGATACTGAGCAGGGCTTCGGGCATTGCCCGTTCAAAATCTAGCCAGCCGTTGTTGCATGCCGCCCGTAACATGGCGCATTCACCACTCACATGGTAAGCGGCAATAGGCAAATCCGAATTTTCTTTGAGCAAGTGAATTACATCGAGGTAATGCAGGGCGGGTTTTACCATCAACATATCGGCTCCTTCAGCGGTGTCGAGTGCGGCCTCAATGAGCGCTTCCCGTTTATTGGCCGGGTTCATCTGATAGCTTTTTTTGTCACCACTTTTGGGCGCTGAATCGAGCGCATCCCGGAACGGACCGTACATGGCACTGGCGTATTTGGCCGTGTACGCCAAAATTCCAGTTTTGGTAAAGCCTTCATTGTCAAGGGCTTGTCGGATAAAACCGACCCGCCCGTCCATCATGTCTGAAGGCCCCAGCATATCAAACCCCGCCTCGGCTTGGGCCACGGCCATACGGGCCAAAATGGGCAAGGTATCATCGTTTACGATCTCGCCGTCGCGCACCAACCCATCATGTCCGTCGCTGGAATAGGGGTCCATGGCAACATCGCTGATCAGGCAACATTCCGGGAATCGTTGTTTAATGTCTCGGGCTACCTGGAGGTAAAAATTGTCGGGCGACCAGCTATGGGTAGCCAAAGTATCTTTCAAATGTTCCGCAACTGCCGGGAACAACACAAAATTGGTCAGCCCCAGATTCATGCACTCGTCTATTTCGTGCAGCAAATTTTCAGGTGAAAAGCGGAAAATACCGGGAAGCGAATGGATTTCACTTCGAATCCCGTTGCCATTGAGGACAAATAGTGGGAATACCAGGTGTTCGGTGGTCAAATGGGTTTCGGTGACCATACCACGGATGGCGGCAGATTGGCGGTTGCGGCGTGGGCGACGTAGCATAATGAAGTGATGGGGCGATGAAATAATGAAGTGATGGGGTGCAAAGGTAGGGAGGTGGACTGGGGCTGACGTGTCATATTTTTATGAGGTACAGCTTGTTTGATGTACTTCTAATCTAATCTTCCAGGATTCTAAACTGCAAATTTCAAACCCCGTTCCACTAATTCCACTAAAGGCAATTCCTCCTCTATCCGAAGCACCGGGCAGGATAAATTCCCCAACCATTCCAGTTCGCGGGAACGGCTCCTGATATTGCCCGAATCTTCGTCGTAGTCGGCTGCCCAGGTGCAGAATTTTTCAAAAACGGTATGCAAATCGCCGCCGGGGGCAAGCCGCTCGGCTCCGTACCGGGCCAATTCTCGTTGTTGAATCCGGGCCAAACGGGTTTCAGCCGGAAGCCAGCAATAAATCACGGCACCAAACCTTGGAATAAACACATCGCCCCAACCACAAAGCGCCCCAGAAAGCACCCAGGCCTCATGGGCATCCAAATCCTTGACCATCAATTGTCTGCGATGGTCGGGGTTCCTGCGCCGACGATAGGGTAGGGCATCGTCGGTGAACCAGTGGTAGTCGTCCGTATCAAAATGCGGGATGCCCAGCTTTTGGGCCAAAGCGCGGCCCAAGGTGGTTATGCCCGAACCGGGCGCGCCTAGGATGTGGAGTTTGGGCATTGGAATAACCATGTCGGAATTTGTGGCAAAGGAAAGAAACAAACTGAAAAGCCCCTCATCGCAAAGCGCGATAAGAGGCTTTCTTAAAATCATACTTATCGAAAAAGGCTTATTTGGCAATCACCAAGCGCTGCGCAAGCCGTTGGTTTTCAGAAACAACCTGCACAAAATAAACCCCATTGATGAAGCGATGCTCCGAAAGGTCCAAAGTGAGCACGGATTGTTCGGGCTGCAATGGGGATGTCCAAACCACCTGGCCAAGCTGGTTGATGATGTTCAAGGTCGCGTTTGGTTCCAAGCCATGGAAGAAGATATTGACTTCCTCGCTGGCAGGATTGGGGGAGATTTCCAACTCCGCTCCATCATGGTCTGGCCAATCCTGGGCGTTGGACTCAGTTCGTGAGCCGACGGCGATTGGACCACAATTTTTGCAGGGCCCTACCATGTCGCCGTGATTGAAGTGTATGGCCAAGGCGTTTTTATTGATGCAAAGCCCATTCCCGTTGTGGCAAATCCGGATTTTGTTGTTGCCGCATTTCCAGGTGTCGCTGTAATCAGCGTATGCCAACAACTGACTGCAATCCGGGATGCCGTCCTGATTGTTGTCCATGGTATCATCACCACCAGGGCACACGTCGCACACATCGCCCACGCCGTCACAGTCGCTATCCGCCTGGTCTGGATTGGGTGCTTCTGGACAGTTGTCGCCACCATCACAAAGCCCATCCAGGTCTGTATCGGTACAGGTAAATGGGGTACAGGCAGCCGGCATAGGCAGCGGATTGCTTACGTCCACATTGCCCGTATAACCGTTTGGTCCGCCCTGTGTAGGCGCACCACCGCCCCAATAGTTGGACTGGGCTGTCAAAGGGGCGTCAAATTGGCTAATGGAGGTTTCATTGGCATCAAAAACGTTGTTGAATATGGTGGTGCCGTTGTTCGAGATATTTGTCGAAATGCCAAATGTTGAATTTTGGAATACATTGCATGAAATGTCATTGCTAACATTATTCCCTGTGATTGCCAAACCAATGGAACGGTTGCCAAATTTGCAATTTTGAACAATTATTTTGCCAGAAGCATTCGTGAGGTTTAGCCCGACACCACTTCGATCTGCGCCGGAATAACTCAGGTCAAGATTGTCGAAAGTAAGGTCTGAGCAGCTAAAAATATACAGGGCGGAGGTATGTCGATTCGTCAGCCCATCAGTATCCTTAATAATGATATCCGCTGCGGGCGAAACGTTTTCATCCCCGATGATTTTGTTGGAGCAGTAGTTCAGGCTGATGGCAGGGAAAAAATCGGAGACATCAAAAATATTACCAGAGGCATGGATGGTTCCAGTCGTAACATTATTGAAAGCCAATCCGCCACTAAATACCCGCAAGTCATTGTTGGTGACCGTCCAATCGGCATTGCCATCACAGTTGATGTTTTGAAGTTTGCAGTTTTTGACCACCATGGTTCCACTTGCGTTTTGGGTCCGAATGCCAGATTCATTAAAAAGAAACAGCGGGCTGCTGAGGTCGAGATGGTTAAACGTCAGGTTGGAACAATTCTCCGCGATGATGAAGCGGTTGTAAACTGTGTTCATGCCATCCGCGTAATTGAGTACGATATTGACTGCTGGTATGGCATTTGCATCCCCTATGGTCAGGTTTGAGCATCCATATAGCCCCAGCAATTGCTGGGTATTGTTGCCACCAAAGGTATTGCCTGATGCAGCTATGGTTCCACTATTCACGTAGGCGAAACGCAGTGGGAAAACCGTATTGACCAAATTATTGCCAGTCACCACCCAATTGGCGTCCCCACCGCAAAACAGGCCCGACCTGTTCTGCATATTACAATTTGTGACCGAAATAGCACCTGAGGCATTAACAATGCTCAGTGCGGACCCGCCTGGATTGCCTACCACCTTGCTTAAATCAAGGCCATCAAACTTCAAATCAGAGCAATTAACAGCATAAATTGCCCTTGAGTACACGGTGTTCAAGCCATCGCTGTCTTTGATCAGGATATCTGCGGCAGGTATGGTGTTTTCGTCGCCGATGACCAGGTTCGTACAGTTCTCTAGATAAAGCCCTTCATTGGCATTGATGTCGCCGAACAAATTGTCAGCAGCCACAATGGTACCGCTGGTAACATCCAAAAAACTTAACCCGATAATTGAAGTCCTGAAATCATTACCAGTAATGGCCCAATTGGCGTTTCCTGAACAAAATATGGCCGAACCAACGTTGAAGAACTTACAATTTCGAACCTCGAAAATGCCTGAAGTACCATACATGTTGACCCCTCCGGCGTTCGGGATTCCGGATTGGCTAAATTCCAAACCTTCAATATGTAAGGCGGTTGGTTCGCTGGCTACCATAAAGTAGCCGATGTCGCCCTCCAACTTAAAAGTCGGCGTACCTGCGATGTAGCCCGGGGCACTGGTACCATCAATCGTCAAGGCATCTGTGATATAGGGCAAAATGGAAAGCAGGGTCACTGTACCCGCCACGGAGAAGTCAATCAAATCAGCCCCAGGGTTGGCATTGGCATCCAAAATGGCCTGCCGGAGTGAGCCATTGCCCTCATCGTCGAGGTTGCTCACGGTATAGGTATTGGCCCATGCCGTGGAGAGAGTGAACAGGAAAAAAACAAATGGAAGTGCCCATTGCTTGGGCGCGCAGTAGAAAATGTGTCCTTGCATAAGAGATAAGAGGTGAGAGTGTGGATGAAAAAATAACTCCACAAATTTGCGCCCCCTCTTAGCTCAAAAAAAAGTACAGTTTGAAGGCTCCATTCTGCCGTAACTGCTTCAATATCTATCGGTTAAGGCCTGAAGCATTGCCTCTTCGACCGGCATCAATCCGTAAGTTTGGGATGCCCAAAAGCACCCTTCGAGCAAGTATGCCAAGGGG
>JALHPW010000010.1:0-5888 GCA_022842255.1 Saprospiraceae bacterium
AAAAGAGGCATAATCATCTCCATAACCGACTTGGAGCCGATGTTCAAAGGATGCAGCATAGGTTCGGAACGGCACGGGCGAGAGAAAACTGCCCCATTGGTCGCGGTAATTGACCGTGGCGCGCCATTTTCCGTTAAAAACCCCGTTCAGTGCGGGGTTGAGGTTCCAAGGCGAAGCATAGTATTGGGAAAAACGCGGGTCTTGGGCCTGCGTTTCGCTCAAAACAGCGAAAAAGGAAAGGACCGCGAAAAGAATCGGTTTGGAAAAGTGCTTCATGATTATAGATGGCTGGATGGTTACAAATGATTTTGAAACACAAAAGTAGTTTTCCCTTTCAAAAAGCCGCCGTTCCCTCAATATATCTTTCTGACGAAATTTGCTCAACCGGCATTTGTCTCCCAACATTCTCATCCCCGATCCTTTTCAAGCCCTCAAGTTTCTATACCTTGCGGCCGCTTTTTTGAATCAAGAAACACCATGGCAAAATCCGGCAAGCCCTCCCCCAAAACCAACCCTACATCCGCCAACCAGCAACCACGTGCTGCCGCCAGGCCCGTTACCGCCGCAAAAGATTGGCTCGAACGCCCCGCAATACCCGAATCCGACCCAATGCTCCGCAAGGTTTTTTGGGGACTTGCCGGACTGGGCCTGATTGTGCTGATCGCCCTCTCCCTGGGCTCGGGCATCAATGCGGACGACAAGTTTCAGGTTGATTATTCCCAAAAACTGGTCAACTATTACGGGACCTTTGGTAAGGATACCACCGCGTTGAATATCCCGGATGGTAATATGCACCTTTATGGCGGTTTCTTTGAAACGGTCACGGGTTTTGCCAACAAAGCCCTTGGTTATCAACCTACTAACCTGGGCTATCACAACGTCCGCCACGCCTCCAGCGCAATCCTGGGTTGGGTGGCCATGCTCTGTGCCGCCTTGTTTGCCAGTTTGGTGGCCGGACAACGGGCCGGAATCATCACCCTGGTCATCATGCTCGTTTCGCCTCGTTTTGTGGGAGATTCGCTGATGAACCCTAAGGACATTCCCTTTGCAGCGGGTTATATCATGGCCATCTACAACATGGTGGCTGTGTTGAACCGTATGCCCAACCCGAGCCGCTGGAACCTGGTAGGACTTGCCCTCGGATTAGGAATCGCCCTGGGTACCCGCGCGGGCGGCTTGTTGTCGTTCGGTATTTTTGGGATGTTTGCAGGCTTGCATTTTTTGATGAAAAATGGTGGGTTTAGGGCCTTTTCAGATGGACAAAACCTAAAAAAATACGTTTTTGTAACCTTAGGCGTCGCGGCTGTGGGATATATTTTGGCTTTATTGTTTTGGCCATACGCCCTGCAAGCACCCTTAAAAAACCCCTTTGTGGCACTTTCCAAATTCTCGGACTTGGAAGTGAAGATTCGGGTGTTGTTTGAGGGCAACAACGTGATGTCGGATAAAACGCCCTGGAATTACGCCCTCAAATGGATTGGCTACACTATTCCGCTCGGGGCCTTGGTGGGGGTACTTGGATTTGGGGTGTTGTTTCCACGTTTGTGCCGTCGGTACAATCCACTATGGGTTAGTTTGGCCTTGTTTGCCGCTGTTTTCCCTGTTTTTTATGTGATTTACAAAAATTCGGTCATTCACGATGGCTGGCGTCACTTGACTTTTGCCTATCCGGCCATGGCAGTTTGTGCGGGTTTGTTTTGGAACGAACTGGCCAATTTCTTCAGCGAAAAAAAATACGTTCAATGGGCTGTTTATGGCGCCTTGGGCTTGCTCTGCGTTGATGCGGGGGCCTTTATCGCGGCCAACCCGAAAATGCCATACGTATATTTCAATCCTATTGTGGGCGGCATCAGTGGGGCATATGGGGAATTTGAAACGGATTATTGGGGTGTCAGTACCCGGCAGGGCATCGAATGGCTTGAAAGTCAAGGAATTCTGAAGCCGGATATGCCTGAGATGGTGGTCATCGCCACTAACATGTATTACTCCACCAAACAACTCACCGCCAAGTATGGCGACAAGGTCAAAGTCAAATACCTCAAATGGGAAAAACGCTGCGACGATGCCTGGGATTACGGTTTATACCCCACGCGTTTTCTCGATGGCGGCACCCTGCAAAAGGGCATGTGGCCGCCTGACAATGCTGTACATATCGTAAAAGCAGGTGGCGCACCTATTTTGGCCGTCTTGAAAGACAATGGTAAAAACTGCGTGTTGGGCATTGCAGCCAGCAAACTGAACGATTGGCCAAGCGCCATCGAACGGTTTAAAGCCGAGTTGGCCAATGTGCCCGACAATGAGATAGCCTGGGTGAGTCTTGCACAGGCATACCTAAATACCAGCCAACTCGAAGAGGCCAAAGCAGCAGCCGAAAAGGCACTGGCCATTGTTCCGGATGATGCGCAGGCCAACAACCTCGTCGGATTGTATTGGATGAACAAAAACGACTTGTCCAAGGCCAAGGCCCAATTTGAACTTTCAATCAAAAAAGAGGCTTCCAACCCTGGCGCTTGGTATTATTTGGGCCTGATTGCCCGAGGACAGGGCGATAACCAAACGGCTTTGAGCAATTTGATGAAGGCCATTCAGATATCCCCGACCTTCAAACCGGCCTACGAACTTTCGGCGCAGATTTACGAAGCAGCCGGAGATGGCGCCAATGCCCAACGGTTCAGGGCGGCAATGGGGCAGATGAAATAAGATTCGTTCCAACTTTCCGAAACTTTTAAACTTTCGGAAAGTTGGAAAACGATTTCGGCCATACCTTTGTTAGGACGATTATCGTTCCAAACACACACAAGAACATGAAAAAATCACACCTCCTAGCCATTGTCGTTGTGGCCGTTGCCATTGGTATCCTGATTTCGGCCAGCAAAGACGTGACCACCTACGCCAATTTCGCGCAGGCCACCGCCAGCGACGATAAGGTCAAACTGGTGGGCCAACTCGTGAAAGACCGCCCCGTGGAATACGACCCGGAGAAAGACCCCAATTTCCTGGCTTTTTACCTCAAGGACGAAGCCGGGGAAGTTCGCCGCGTTGAGCTCCTGGCCGCTAAACCCCAGGATTTTGAGCGCTCCGAATCCATCGTGCTCACCGGCAAAATGAAAGGCGAAACCTTCGCCGCCTCCGATATGCTGCTCAAGTGTCCCTCTAAGTATAAGGACCAGGAGATATATGTTCGGGAGAAACAAGGATAACTTATATGTATGATGTATGAACTATGATGTATGGGTTTCGACCAACCTGTTCATACATCATAGTTCATACATCATACATCCTATATAAAAATGGGTGTCATAAGAAGGCAAAGCCTAAAGCACAGTGCCGTAAATCTGGTCGGATTGGGGGTGGGCGCCATCAGTGTGCTGTTTGTCTATCCCCATGCTTTGGAGGCCTATGGCTTGGCGCAGGTGCTGCTTTCCATCGGCATGGTTGGTTTGCCCATTTTGTCGCTGGGCGCGAATACAGTCGCTATTCGCTTTTTTCCACGTTTTCAGGATAAATCTACAGGGCACCATGGCTTTTTGCCCTTGCTGATTGGCTTGTGCGCAATTGGCTGCGCGCTTTTTGGATTGTTCGCCTGGGTGTTTTGGGAGCCTTTCTCCTCGGCCTTACAAACCAAGTCCCCGCTGCTTCGGGAATATCTTTGGATGGGCTTCCCGCTTGCCTTTTGTTACATCACGAGCAGCGTATTGGCCGTTTATTCCTCCAATTTCAAGCGGATTGTAGTACCCTCGTTGCTGCTTGATTTTTCGCAAAAACTTATACTTCCTGTATTGCTGATTGCAGTCTGGCAAGATTGGCTTTCGTTGGAACTTGCCATGTGGGGACTAATGCTGCATGCAGCGCTGGTGACCCTTGGATTGATGTATTACCTGCGCAGCATTGGGGAATGGCACTGGCGGCCCAATTGGGCGTTTGTTACCCCGGAATTGCGCAAAGAGATGTTGCAATTTATTGCGTTTGGGGCCTTTGGAGGCTTTGCCCTGTTGGTAGCTGCCAAATCCGATGTGTTTATGGTGGGTTCGCTCAGCGCGGTCAAAGCGGCAGGGGTGTATGCCATCGCGGCGTATTTGGCTACCGTGATTGAAATTCCGACCAAAAGCCTGTACGCGGCCAGTGCCTCTTCGGTGGCAAAATACCTGGCCGACAACAACCGAACGGAATTGGAAAAACTTTATAAAAGTGTGTCTATCAACCTGTTGGTGGTAGGCTTGTTGCTTTTTGGAGGCATCTGGATTTCCATAGACAGTGTATTCGGACTACTACCCAAAGGCGATGAGTTGTCCGCCGGGAAATGGGTATTCCTATTCATCGGGCTATCCCGCGTGGTGGAAATGGGCACCGGTTTGAATAATTACATGGTTTACTATTCTCAGTATTACCGTTACTCCCTGGTCTCCCTCGGCTTTTTAGCGGCGGCGAACATCCTGCTCAGCATCTGGTTGATTCCGATCATGGGCATCAGCGGGGCTGCCTTGGCCACGCTCCTGAGCGTATCAGGCTACAATGCGGTGAGTATTGCCCTGGTTTGGTTTAAATTCCAACTTTTCCCTTTTACTGCGCAGACCCTAAAGGCAATCGGATTTGCATTGGTGGCCTTTTTACTCGCCAACCTAATCCCAATTTCCGGCTACGAGCTGCTGGATTTGATGCTGCGCTCCGGCTTTTTTGCCCTGATATTCGGGGTGCTGGTGTTGCGTTTCCGCGTTTCGGAAGATTTGAACGGGTTGGTTCGGATGTTGTGGGGGAAGGTGGGGCGGTGAAATCCTTAAAATGGATTTATATGATGCGAACGGAACGCCAAGCTTTGGTACAAAAAGCCGCATCGCGGCGAAATTTTGGTAGCGCCAGCGTAAAAGTTATAGGAACGGCGTAGCCGTGGCATTTGATGGATGTTATAATGCCACGGCTACGCCGTTATATCCTCTTGCCGCCCTTTGGGCTACCAAAATGTCGCCGCGATGCGGCTTTTTTGGAGGGGACGGATTTTTAGTTCTTCTGTTTAATCGTCCAATAATCACCTTAACAACGTAACATCCCCTTTATCCACTTTTTCCTGTCCATCCACCAAACGCACCCGCATCCGGTACACATACACATCGGATGGAGCTGTCAGGCCATTGATGGTGCCGTCCCATGCGTTGCTACCGTCCACCAGGGAGTCAAAAATCTTTTCTCCCCAGCGCGACCATACTTCCAGTTGAACGAGTGTGTGTCCAACGAGTACAGGGCCAAAAGTATCATTGGCGCCGTCGCCGTTCGGGGTAAAGGCATTTGGACGTTCGTATTTTGGTTTTTCAACCGTTATCGTGACGGAGTCTGTAAACACACAGCCAGCGTTGTTTGCAACCACAAAATACGTGATGGTTTCCATGGGCGACAAGGCTTGCAGTGGACCAGTAAGGGTGTCGCCTGCCGCATCGATCCACCAAACAATTACAGAGGTGTTTGGCACAGCATTTACGCCCAGATTGATGGTTTCGCCCAACAGAATCGTGGTATCGGGCGGGAACATGGCGCTGACATTCAAGGGCGTATTGACCACAAAAATGAGACTGTCCTTACAACCATTGGCATCGGTGACGAGCACGGAATAGGTGCCAGAGGAGTCAATGGAGATACTGGTATTTGGGCCAGATTGGCCATTGCTCCAATTGACATTCAATGGTTCCAAGGCGTTTTGCACATCGAGGGTCGCGACGGCCGAAGTTGGCGGGTCACCAGGGCAACCGGGCACTACACTTACTTCAGATTCCAGGGTGCAGCAAAATTCTACTAGCAGGAATGCGGTATCCAGGCCCACACAACCTTCTTCGTTGGTGACGCTTAGAATGATACTTTTAGGGCCAATCGATTGATATTGAACGGTATGCGGGCCTTTT
>JALHPW010000010.1:5898-11476 GCA_022842255.1 Saprospiraceae bacterium
AGGGTTGGCGCCCAAGCCAAAATCCCAGTGCCAATTGACAATGGTGCCGTCATTCGTATAGGAGGAGTCCGTCACCACGATTTCTTCTCCCAGGCATATTTTTTTGTCTGGCTCGTCGGTCATAAAATTGGCAGTCGTTGCGCCTTGGAAAAGGGCTTCTGGACCCCATTCCAGGGTGAACCCATTGCCTACTGCCGTAAAGTTGTTGACCACCAAGGCGTAGGTGGCACCCGGCGTCAGGGTCAAAAAACGCAAAAAATTGTCCATCCCCGCAGCGCAGCCCGGAGGTTGGTTGAGGTCTGTAGCCGTCAAATTAAGTCCGGTAGGGCCCATACAAGGGCTGGTGGGGCCAAAATCGCCCGCAGCCATACAGCGTTCCACGATTTTTCCAGTACAATCGCCAGGGCCATTGGGAAGACGATACAGCACAAAGTCAAGGTCGTCGTTCGGGTCGTTCGGCGTCAAGGTAAACGTCAGTTTGCCAGCATTGGCTGCGGTAAAAACATACCAGGCAGAACTGGATTCTCCACCCAAACCCTGAAAACAAAGCGCGTCGTTCATCTCAAACGGGTCATTGCCGGCGTTGTACACAGATTCGACTTCAATAGGATTTTTGCTGCAAACAAAGGTGGCCGTTGGGCAGTCGCCCGAAACCACGTTAATCACGTCCTTGTTTTCGACGCAGAGTTGAAACAATCCCGGTAAAACGCCATCCACCCGGATGAAGTATTGTTGCCCAACTACCAAGTCGGCCACAAAAAGTGGGAGGTTGTTGGCAAAATTTTGGTCAAATGCGCAACCCAATTCGGTCAGGTTGTTGCAATCTCCACTGTACAAAGCTACCTGTGGGCCAAACATGGTGCCAGTTGGGTTGCTGGGCGTTTGGCCTTTGACAATAATCGCCACATCGGGCGCCACAGCCGTAAATGTGTACCAAAGGTCAAATCCTACATTGGAAAAACAGCTAGGGAAAGCTTGTGGGCTTGGGGTTGCAGCTGAATTGTCCTCCCCAGGATCGGCAGTACAAAAATCAGTCGGGTCGCTGATGACGCTTGCCCCGCTGCATTCATCATTGGGCTGTGCCCAGAGGGTAGGGGAGAGTAGGATAAAAAACAGAAAGCAAAGAAGGGTATTGGTTCGAGTCATTTGCATGGATATTTGTCTGTTCAAAAAGTATGGCAAAAGTGGGAAAAGTTTGTGGTTGCTTGTTGCCTATTTGTATTTTCCAAAATCAAAAAATTACAAATGCTAATTCTGGCAGCAGGATTTGTCTTGAGCCTGATGGGCTCTTTACCTCCCGGACTCATTAGTTTGACGGTTGCCCAGACCTCTATCTCGAAGGGAATGGCCGCGGCTTTGGTGTTGGCCTTGGGGGCAGCTTTGGCCGAATTTTTCCAGGCTTGGGCCGCTGTGGTGCTTACGGATTGGTTCTTGAGTCATCCCAGTGTGGAACGGGGTTTTCAATGGGTGGCGGTATTGGTGTTTTGGAGCTTGGGGCTATACCTGCTTTTTTGGGCAAAAACACCGGCCTCTCCAGTTGGAACTACCACTTTGAATTTGCGCGGGCAATTTTACAAAGGATTGATTATAAGCGCTTTTAACTTGTTGGCGGTGCCGTATTGGTTTGTGTATTGTGGCTGGCTACGGGTGGAAGGTTACTGGGAGGAAGGCTTGTTTTTTACCTTGGTTTTTTCCTTGGGGGTGTCTATTGGAACCCTGTTCGCGCTGGGCCTTTACGCTTGGTTGGGGCAGGTGATTTTACATCGTTCGGCGTTGTTGGCTCGGTATGCGAATCGATTGATTGGGCTGATTTTTTTGGGTTTGGGAGCTAAGGTTTTTTTTGAGCTGATTTGAGTTTTCAGTGTTACGGGGATTTCACGCCACGACGCTACGACGCTACGTTAGGCAGGTTTAAATTTCACGCCACGGTGCTACGGCGCTACATTGTGAAGTGATGTACATTTGCGGTATGTTCCAATTTCAGCATCCTGCTTATTTGTGGCTCCTGGCATCGGTGCCGATTTTGCTGTTGCTCCTGCTGGGCTACCAGTTTTGGCGGCGAAAGGCAATGGTCCGTTTGGGCGACACCTCACGTTTGTTGCCTGAATTTTCATCATTTAAGTTTTGGGTGAAGGGATTTTTACTCCTTTTTTCAATTGCTTTTTTGGCTGTTTCCTGGGCGAATCCGCAGAAAGGCGCAAAAAAGCAAACCACCACCCAGAAGTCTGCAGATGTGTTCATCGCGCTCGATATTTCACAAAGTATGCTCTGCCGGGATGTGGCCCCCGATCGGTTGGAATTGACCAAGATTTTTGCACAAAAACTGGTGCAATCCCTTGAAGGTGAACGAATAGGATTGATTTTTTTTGCGGGGAACGCCTTTCTTGCAGTGCCGCTTTCCACCGATTATCCTTTTGTGCTGCAAAGCATCCAAAGTGCAAATCCGGACTTATTGACCGAACAGGGCACGGCCATTGCTTCCGCCCTGGAGCTGGCCGAAAAGTCCTTTGAGGCCGAACCCGGCGGTGGGCGTGCCGTGGTGCTGATCACCGATGGGGAAAACCACGACGAGGAAGCGCTCGATGCTGCCAAAAAATCCTTTGATAACGGTACCATCATACTGGCTGTGGGCGCAGGAACGGCCAACGGAGGCCCCATTCCAACCAGCGAATGGGAAGGGAGTCAATATAAGCGGGATGAAAAGGGCGAAATTGTACGTACCCGGCTCAACGAAGATTTGCTGCGCAAAATAGCCCTGGCTGGCGGCGGACAATCGTTGAACATCAGTCAAAGCGACCGAGCGGTTGCCACCATTGAACGCGAAGTGGGAAATCTTGAAAAACGGGCCATGGAAGTACGGTCGTCCAGCGAGATGGAGTCCTGGTACCAATGGTTTTTATTGCCCGCCTTGCTGTTGTTGGGACTGGAAACCGCGCTTTCATTTTGGAAAAAACCATCCCCACAATCAATCAATAACCCATGAAATACGGCATTTTTTTTCTTTTTTTGGGGTTGCTTTGCTCGGATTTATCCGCACAATCCACCCACAGTCCCCTCCGGAAAGGCGATCGAGCCTACGACCGTGAGCAGTACAAATCAGCTGAAAAACAATACCGAATCGCGGCCGACCGCGACATGGGCAATCCACAAGCCTTGTATAATCTGGGCAACACCCTTTACCAACAAGGGAATTTTGAAGATGCCCAACAACGGTTTGAACAAGCTGCAGAGGGGGCCGTGAAAACCAATGACAAGGCCGATGCCTTCCACAATCTTGGGGACTCCTTTTTGAAACAACGCAAGTACAAAGAAGCGGTACAGGCTTACGAGCAGAGCCTACGCCTTCGACCAGCCGACGAAGGCACCAAACAAAACCTTCAAATGGCTAAAAAGCGGCTCCGGGAAGAAGAACAGAAGGAAAAAGAGAAAAAAGACCAGCAACAGCAGCAACAGCAAAATCAACAACAACCCAATCAGCAGGACCAACACAATCCGCAACAAAACCCGCAACAAAACCCTCAAAACCAGCAAGATAAGCCACAAGAGCAACCCAATCAACCGGAGCAAAACCCAGCAGGTCAGCCTCAGCAACCTAAGCCTGAGCAAACCCAAAAACAAGAAGAACAACGTTTGAAAAAAGAAGATGCCAAACGGCTGCTCGAAACCGCCATTGGACCGGACGACCGAAAAAACGCAAAAAAATACCGAGCCGCCCAACAACAATCCAAACCAAAAGGCCCGCGTAAGGACTGGTGAGCACTATTCAAACCATGCAAAACAAGGATTCGATTTCAAGGATATCAGAGCAGGTACTCGCCTTTCAAGCCTGGGAAAGGCCTTGGGAGTTTCGCCATTTCGTTTTGAGTCAATTATCTGAAGAAAACGATGCAATCCGTTTTGAAGCCATTTGGGCCGTCACCATGAAGCCGGAAAATTGGAGTCAGGAAGATTTGAGCATCTGTGCTCAAAAAACTGCCGAAATGCTGCAAAATAGGCTCGGCTTAAGCGAATTGGTAGCAAATCAGCTGGTTAACGCTGCTGCATACCAGTGGAAATAGGGCACGATGCCAGGCCTTTGCTCCAATCAACTACGTAAATCGGGGTTGATGTTTTCCGATAATTCCCTGTAAATTTCTTGCCAATCCGGGTGGTCTCCCAACAAATTTAGATGTCGGCGGACCGTATCCACATCACCTCGCATGGCGGGCCCAGTTTGCATCCGTGCGGGAGAATCTTGCAAGGCCTTGGCCAAGGTTTCTTCCATGAGCGGGTGCAAGAGCTCAAAGGGCAGGTCTTTTTCGTCCAAAATTTTCTCGGCAATGGCAAAACAACGGTTGGCAAAATTATTGGCAAAAACCGCCGCCACATGGAGCAAAGCCCGTTGTTCGTCCGTGACATGGTACACCAGGTTGCCGATGGTTTTAGCAATTTTTTTCAACAAAAGCACATCCGAATCCGATTGGGCGTCCACGCAAAACGGAATTTTTGACCAGACGGGCGTGTGTTCCAGGGAGAAAGATTGCAGGGGATAAAATACGCCATATCGCTCAAAATAGGGTTTCAAAATGGCACCGGCAGTCCCGCCCGAAGTATGGGTCACCAGGGTATCCTGAACATAAGGAGCAAAGGCCTTTGCAACCTCTTCAATAGCATCGTCTCGGACTGCAATGATAATCCAATCCGCATCGGGCAGCACTTCTGCCGGCGAATCAGACCATGTGGCTTGAAGGCTATCAGCCAAGGTCTCGGCGTTTTCTGCCGTGCGACTGATTACCTGCGACACCGGTAAGCCCTTGCTTTTCAAGCGTTTGCCTAAATGCCAAGCAATCCGGCCTGCCCCAACTATTACAATCTTCATCTTAAGTATGATGTATGATGTATGATGTATGAACTATGATGTATGAACGATGCGAAAGTAGTAGTTTCATACATCATACATCATACATCATACATCATACATCATACATCATACATCATACATCATACATCATACATCATACATCATACATCATAGTTCTTAACAGTGTTCACAAAAGCCCGTACCCCATCCAAAGGAGTATCTGGATAAACGCCGTGGCCCAGGTTGGCAATATGGTGGCCATCGAAGGCGCGAATCATCGAAAGGGCTTCTTTTTCAATGGTTTTGGTGTCGGCGTACAGGGTGCAGGGGTCTAGGTTTCCTTGTAAAACCTTGGTGTTCGCTGTCTTTTGCTTCGCAAATTCAGGGGAGATGTTCCAATCCAATCCAATCACTTGGCAAGGCAAGTTGGCCAAGTCTTCCAAGGCGAACCAGGCGCCTTTGGCAAACACGGTCTTGGGTACTTCGGGCAAGGCTTCGCAAATTTGCCGCAAATAAGGCACGGCAAACGCCTGGTAATGAGCTGGTGGCAGCTCGCCCGCCCAGGAGTCGAATAATTGAAGTAGGTCTGCTCCAGCATGGATTTGCTGGCGGAGGTAGGCGATCGTGGTGTCGGTGATTTTTTGCAACAGGGTATGTGCAAGTACTGGCTCGGTATACAGCAAGCGCCGGGCTTTGGAAAAGGTTTTACTCCCGCTGCCTTCCACCATGTAAGCCAGG
>JALHPW010000010.1:11486-21696 GCA_022842255.1 Saprospiraceae bacterium
CCTATGAGTGGAACCCGATCGTTCAATTCGCGTTTGCTTATCCGGAGCGCCTCAAAGACGTATTCAAGGGATTGGGCCGCCTCCGCGCCAGAGCGCAAATTGAGTACATCCTGCTGATTTTCAATGGTTTTTGGAAAGCGCGGACCCTTTGCTTCCACCATTTCATAGTCCAGACCCATGGCTTCAGGAATCACCAAAATATCGGAAAAAACGATGGCGGCGTCCACGCCCAGTTCATCCACAGGCTGAAGGGTAGCCTCGGCGGCAGCTGCGGGTGTTTTAACGAATGCTTTGAAATCTGGAAATCGTTGGCGCAGGGCCCGGTATTGCGGAAGGATACGCCCAGCCTGGCGCATGAGCCAAACAGGAGGCCGCTCCGTGTGTTCGCCGAGGGCTGCGCGGAGGAATAGATGCTTGCTGGATGGGGTGGGTTGATTGGTGACTTGTGGATCAGGTGCCATTATTTTTCAGAAAATTAGGCCGCAAAAGTAGGATATGATGGGCTAGGGCTGTGAAAAGCAAAGCGGTTTGTGACGGGAAAGTGACGGGAACAATGGTGTTCAAAAGTTCTCTGAGTGGATTGCCAACGATTGAATATGTTTGTACCGTCTTTGTAGCCAAACGATTTTTTATGAAACACTTTTCCATACTGCTACCCATTTCCTTGCTGTTTTGCTGCACCAGTCTTTTTGGACAAAAGAATACGGTCTCTTTGGCGGCGTCCTATTTGCCGGTTGGGGACAACCCAGTAAGCCATGCATCTTTTGGTTACTTCCGCCAAATCGGTGGAAACCAGGCTATTGGTTTGAAGGCAATGGTCAGTTCAAATGGCTTGGGGGCCGATGAAGACCGAACTATTCTCACGATTAACAACGTAGATTTGGTGCATCGATGGACTTTTTCCAAAAATAACCGCGCATCCCAATGGAACCTGGAAGCAGGAATTTCAACGGCCTGGACGGTTGAAAAGATACCGCCCTACGATAACTGGGGCTTTTGTGGCACGGGTTTGACAACTGAGGAGATGGCTGAAATGCAGCGATATTATTCCATGCCTCACATTGAACGGATGAATTTCGTGGGACTTGCCAGTGCAGCAAGTTGGCAAGTGGCGCTTACCCCGCGATTAGGTGTGGGGGTTGGGACCATTTTGAATGTCTACTTTTCGCCAAAAAACGGGTGGCAATTTTTGCCGATGCCTAATTTGAATTTTGGTTACTCTTTTTAGGTAAAACCACATTTTTTCTGTACTTCACTATATAATTCGCTTTACCCAATAGTTCACTTACCACATAGTTCACATAGAAAACATAGAGATTATGGACTACCAAACTGATTCTATGTTATCTATGTGAACTATGTGGTAAGTGAACTATTGGGTAAAAAATCGACTCTTGGCGGTAAAACAACATGAAGCAAAAAAACGACTACTCCCTGGCCGAAGCCATGCAGGCGATGATCAAGGAATACCGCCTCGGTCCACAACTCAACGAGATGCGGGTGAAAACGCTTTGGGCCGAACTTATGGGCAAGACCATTAATACCTATACTTCACAAATCACGGTACGCAAGGGCGTGCTTTATCTCAGCATTCTGTCCGCGCCACTCAAACACGAACTATCCTACGGCAAAGACAAAATTCGGGATCTACTGAATGCTGAATTGGGCGAGGAATATATCAAGGAGGTGGTAATCAGATGACTAGGCCCCAACCCATCACTATTTTTTGGTTCCGTCGAGACCTCAGGCTCGAAGACAATGCCGGATTGTATCATGCGCTAAAAGGTTCTGCCTCGTGCCCCGTACTTCCCATCTTTATCTTTGACGAAAACATCCTCAACGACCTGCCCGACAAAAAAGACGCTCGGGTAGAATTCATCCATCACGCCGTATCGGATTTGAAAAAACGATTGGAAGAGATGGGCAGTACCTTGTTGGTGTTGCATGGTACACCTCTAGAAATTTGGCCGAAACTCCTTCAGGAATACAAAGTGGCCGCCGTTTATACCAATCACGATTTCGAGCCCTATGCGATTGAACGGGACAACGCATTACGCCAATTGCTCAGCAGTCAAAACATCCCACTCAACACCTACAAAGATCACGTGATTTTTGAAAAGGATGAGGTGCTCAAAGGCGACGGTACACCCTACACGGTGTTTACACCCTACAGCAAACGCTGGCTTGAAAAACTGCAAACCAAATGGCGCACTAGGCCCGACGAAAACGGCGAACCCAAACGTATTTCGTTTTACCTGACTTCTTATCCAACAGAAAAATACTTTCACAACTTCCTGAAAGTCAATAGCCAATGGCCAATGGTCAATGGTCAATTATTGCTTTCCGACCTAGGTTTCGAACCCGCTGGAATAGAATTCCCTCCAACAAGTGTAGCCCGGGGTATCATCCGCAACTACGACAAAACCCGCGACATCCCGAGCATTGCAGGCACGTCCAGGCTCGGAGTGCATTTCCGATTCGGCACCATCAGTATTCGCGAAAAAGCCCGGAACGCACAAGGGCTCAATGCCACCTATCTGAAGGAGCTCATTTGGCGGGATTTTTATAGCCAGATTTTGGGCAATTTCCCACATGTGGTTGGCCACCCTTTTCGGGCACAATACGACCGGGTGGAATGGCGCGATGCCCCAGAGGATTATGAAAAATGGAAAAATGGCCAAACAGGCTATCCCATCGTCGATGCCGGCATGCGGGAGCTGAATACTACGGGTTATATGCACAACCGGGTCCGGATGATTGTAGCGAGTTTTTTGTCCAAGCATTTACTGCTCGATTGGCGGCTCGGGGAAGCTTATTTTGCCCAAAAATTGCTGGATTTTGACCTGGCCAGCAATTCCGGTGGCTGGCAATGGGCAGCAGGTTGTGGTACGGACGCTGCACCCTATTTTCGTATTTTCAACCCAGCGGAACAAACCAAAAAATTTGACCCGGAACATAAATACATCCGAAAATGGGTGCCTGAGTTCGGTACACCACGCTATCCAAAACCGATGGTGGAACATGTGTTTGCCCGCGAACGCTGCTTGGCTACTTATAAACGGGCGCTCACGGAGTAGCATTTAAGATTTTTGAACCAGAAAAGGGAATTGAACCACAAAAGGCACAAAAGGACACAAAAGGGTGCTAAACTCATTCTTTTGTGCTCTTTTGTGCCTTTTGTGATTAATTTAATCGCTAAGAAATAAACCAACCCCGAGGAAATTCCTCCAATTTCAGCGCATGAAACGCTTCCAGTTGTTTCCAGGTGCGTTGCCGGAGGTAGTCCAGGCTCGGGGAGTTGAGCGCCGGATGGCCTTTTACCAATACAGGCTGCATCAGGTTTTGAAAACGGGACATTTGGACCTCCACGGTCTTGCCGCTAATTCCATCCTTGAATTGAATATGGGTGTGGCTCACGCTGGCCTCCGCATCCTGCGAAGCCGTAAGCCATACGTCGCCGAGCGGGTGCTCCCCTTTGAACAATCGGCGGATTTGCGCGAGTCCCTGACCTGGTGCATGTTCCAACGTGCTCAAACCGGGCCAGGAATCGTAAGCATTTGAATCGTCGGTGGAAAAATCGCTGTCGCCTCCGATATATTTTGCCCGCAATTTCCAGCCTTTTTTGTTGAACGGGAATGCAGGTGGATGGGGCGTTTCCTCCTCCGAAAGTCGCCCTTTTTGCCATTGTTCCAAGGCTGATTTTGTAGCCCAATACGTTGAATCCCAAATCAATAGGCGAATGGCGGATTCCAAAAGCCTAACCTGAAGCTCCGGGGCCTCCAAGGTCAAAACAGGTTCTCCAGGCAACAATAAGGTGCCCTCAGGGGCCGTGTGCACATGGGTGCGCAGACGCAATCGCTGGAGGTGGTTGAGAAAACTTTCTTGAAAGACCGACCGTCCTTTAGCATCTGTTACCTGGCCCAAACGCTGAATGATGCCGGGCTCAAATTTGAATCGGCGGACATGTTCGGCCAACAACCCAGCCCCACAGGCAATGGAAAAAGGCGTGTCAGTTGGGCAAAGCAATTGGGCGCTGATGGGTTTGTTATAGGATCCATCGAGCCACGATTCCTGTGCGGCAAATAAAGGGTGTAGGTCGGAAAGCCAGTCGAAGTTTGTCATGGTAGGGTTGGTCATTTACGTCATTTTGGTCATTATAGTCATTGGTCATTGAGCCAAAATTTGATTGTAACCTCTTTCGTTCTATTGGGTAGATAAGTAGGCAAAAACGTTGTAGTTGACGGCAAAATAAAACATTTCGCCCTGAAGGCTGGGGTTTTGTTGGCTAAAACGGAGTCCGTTCCATCCGAATTTTAAACGGATACCGTGGTATGAACCCTTGGGAGCGTTCCATTCGCGATAGTCTTTTTGGAACAGCTTGATGTCGGCTGTCAGGGCAGCATTGAGGTGGAACGACCTAAACCTGAAATTGTCATAATATTCCGGCAATGGATCTTCATCCTCGTCAGGTGTGGGCGGATGAAGCAGACCTAGCCCGCCCCCAACACTCGGATAAATTCGGATTTTTGGCGCATTCACGATGTCATAGCCGACATTAAGTCCCATTAACAGGAAACTTGTAGGGTCGTTCTCTGGCCAGATTTCTTCATTTTCCAAGAGGTCTCGGGTCAGTTTCGGGCCACCTACCGAAAAGTCAAAGAGAAAATTCCAGCGTTTTGCCCAATATAAACCATCGATATGAAACATGAAAGGCGTGTTGAGGGTACGCTCTATTTTGCCGTTCCAATTCCCTGCCAACAATCCTGCCGAAATGCCAAAAGCCATATTCGTCGGTTTCAAAATCAAAGGCTTGACGCTGCGCACAAAAGCCAAAAAACGGGAGGAAGGGTAATGGCTTTCAAAGGATTGCAGGCGCTCGGCCCATTCTTCCTCATTTGTGTTGAGCCGAAGCAGGTATTCGAGCAGTAGGGTAGTGAATGCCTTTTCCTCTTCCGACAAAAACGCATTTCGGATGCTGCTGTAGAGCTCAAAACGCTTTTCGTTGAGCGCAAAATCTAGCCATTCAAACAGACTGTCTTGTTGGGGTTGTGTTTTCCAGCTTTGAATGGCGCGTTGGGTTTCGTCAAAACGACTCACCTCCTCCAAAAGCGTTCCATAAGATTCTGTCCAATAATGCAACAACCAACGTTCGTCCCAGATAAGCCCAGCGAACGTCTCGTCTTCAAGGCGCGACAAAGAGTCCATCCAGAGTCCTGCCCCTGCGGGGTCATCCATTAAAAAAGAAGCCAGTAACTCGCGACGGGAAGAAGAGATTTGTTCGGGTTTTGAAGTGGTTTTGGGAGTTGGCAGTGAATCTGTCTGCGCAAACAGGCCATTGTTTAAAACATTGATAATCAGTAGGATAAAGATTTTTTTCATGGCTTAAAAAGTAATTGTCCCTTCAAATACCCGTACGGCTGGTCCATGCAGCCAAATATTGGAAAAGCTGCCATCACCGTTGGCGTGAAATCGAACGGCAAGTTGGCCACCTTGGGCGGATACCGCCACCCGAAAATCGCCAATTGTACCGCCTGCTTCTACAAACGATGCAATGGCCGCGGCGGTTACGCCTGTCCCACAAGCCAGGGTTTCATCTTCTACCCCGCGTTCATAGGTGCGAATGCGCAGGCCTAGGTCGTTGTCTGATGCTGAGGACTTGGGACTTCGTGCGATCAGATTGACATTGATCCCTTCCTTTTTCCAGGTTTCTGAATACCGGATGGCTTTCCCCTCCGCCACCATATCCAGGTGTTCCAAATCATCCGCGAAGCGAACATAATGGGGCGACCCGGTATTCAAAATATATGCATCTCCTTGTTTTTCAACGATTTGCACGTCGGTCATTTTAAGTTCCACCCAAAGCCCTTCTTGCGTTGGAGGGGAAAGGGGGGACAAAATCGCCTCGTGTTCCCCATCGATGGCCATAAAACGACAATGTGCACGAACGATGCCCAAATGTTGTGCAAATGCGGCAATACAACGCCCGCCATTGCCACACATGGTGCTTTCGCGTCCATCGGCGTTGAAGTACACCATTTCAAAGTCGTAGCCGGAGTGGTTTTGCAGGAGTATCAACCCATCTGCACCGATGCCAAAACGACGGTCGCACAACCGTTCAATCAAGTTGGTGTCTGCCCGGCTAATCCACTGGTTTTCACGCTGGTCAAGCATGATAAAATCATTGCCGGCACCCTGGTATTTCCAAAATTTCATGGCCAAAAATACGGTTCAAATACAATTCAATTGCGGGAACAAAGTTCAAATTATACTGTGACTAAAGTGATTTTGATGATTTGGGTGATTGAAACACCTTGATTTTTAATTGATTTTAAAAACCCAATCCTCAAAACCACTTTGCGGTGGTTATAACGTCAAAATGGTACTGGCCTGATTTTTGGCCTCCCTTACAATGTTTCCTCAACCTTTGTGTAAGGAGGTGGTCTATTCAAACAAAAACCGCATTTGATTCGTTCATGCCCATAACTGCTACCACACTATGAGAAATTACGCATTGCTTGCACTGGTTTGTATCTTGAGTTCCCTGCTTTCTGTATTGATTTACAGTCAGTTGGTGGCGCCAACGAAAGTTGTTTGGTCTGAACAAGGGGGCGAGACACGGCTCACTGGCTTGGTGGACAAACTATTTGAAAGTCGCTCGAACAGTGAATTCCGCTCTTCTTCGCCCACAGATTTTATCGTGGCCGCGGAAGTGGCAACCCCTGCCGTGGTGAATATCCGCGCCCTCATTGAATCGGGTGGCAACATCTGGGGGGGCGGGGCTATGACGGGCTCGTCGGGTTCTGGCGTGGTTGTTTCCCCCGATGGGTACATCGTGACCAATCACCACGTGGTGGAAAAAAGCAGCGATATCAAAGTCACCATGGCCGATAAACGTACGTACAAGGCCAAATTGATTGGTTCGGACCCTTCCACCGATATTGCCCTCCTAAAAATAGAAGAACAAGAATTGCCCTTTGTGGTTTTTGGAAACAGCGATTCGGTCCGTGTCGGGGAATGGGTGTTGGCAGTGGGCAATCCATTTAACCTCGAAAGTACCGTAACCGCAGGCATTGTAAGTGCCAAAGGCCGCAATATCAATATCCTTTCCGGTGCGGCCAGTATCGAGTCCTTCATTCAAACCGATGCCGCGGTGAACCCCGGAAATTCAGGAGGGGCGTTGGTCAACACAGCAGGCGAATTAATTGGGGTAAATACGGCAATCATCACGGAATCAGGCAGTTATGAAGGGTATTCCTTTGCCGTGCCCTCTAATTTGGTCAAAAAAGTAGTGAGCGATTTGCGGGAATACGGAACGGTCCAACGGGCCTATTTGGGGGTGGGCATCCAGGATTTGGACAGTGAAATGGCCCGCGACTTGGGCCTTCCCAACGCCGAAGGGGTGCTGATCAACCGGGTTGCGTCCGAAGGCGCCGCCTCAGACGCTGGTTTGAAAGCCGGCGACGTAGTGATTGGCATCAACAACACCAATGTGCGCAGCACTTCCGAATTGCAGGAATATGTGGGCCGATTCCGTCCTGGCGAAACGGTTCAGGTAGATTACTGGCGCGACAGCAAAAAACTGCGTTCACGGATTACGCTCAAGGACGTGAACAACTCAACGCGCATTGCAAAGGCCCAAGGCAACGAGCTCGAAGCAGAATTGGGCTTTGCTCTCCGCAACCTAACCCGCGAGGAACAACGGAAACTGCGCTTGCAGGGGGTAGCCGTCAGCAGTGTGCGCCGTGGAAGCATTGTTTATGAAACAAATATGCAGCCTGGTTTTGTCATTACCAGTGTCAATGGCAAGCGGGTCGACAATGTAAGTGAAGCGGTAGAAGCCATGCAAAGTGCCTACAGCAACCTATCGCTGGACGGTTATTATGAAGGCGAGTCGGATTTATACTCCTATCGGTTTAAGAAAAACGACTGACGGAGGTATTCACCACAACAACTCTTCCTTCAAATACCGCTGCACATAGTCCGCAATGCCTTCTTCCAAGCCGATAAAGGGCTCGGTGTATCCTGCTGCGCGAATTTTACCCATTTCAGCTTGGGTGAAATATTGATAGGTGTCGCGGATATCGGCCGGGGTATCGATGAACGAAATTTGGGGTTCCAAATCCAGCGCTCGAAAGGTGCCAACGGCCAAATCCAGGAATGTTCTCGCTTGTCCGGTACCAAGGTTGTAAATACCATTAGCGGGCTTTTTCTCCATAAAATGGAGCAAAACATCCACCACATCTTTTACATAAATGAAGTCGCGGCTTTGCGCACCATCCTGATAATCAGGTCGATGTGAGCGAAACAACTTCATGGCACCAGTGGCTTTAATTTGTCGGGCCGTGTGGAAAATAACCGAGGCCATGCGGCCTTTGTGGTATTCGTTCGGACCGTATACATTGAAAAATTTGAAGCCAGCCCATCCCCCATCTCCCATTTTGGGGGCTTGCTCCAACACCCAAACATCAAAATCCTGCTTGCTTTGTCCGTAAGGATTTAAAGGTTTGAGCTGCGGGATGGTTGCATGGTTGTCATCGTAACCGATTTCGCCCAGCCCGTAGGTGGCGGCGCTGCTGGCATACAAGAAAGGAATGTCAAAACCCGCACAAAGCATCCAAAGGGCACGGGAATATTCCAGGTTTAATTCGTCAAAGATGGCCTTGCTCTGCTCCGTGGTATCCGTACGCGCGCCGAGGTGAATTACAGCATCCACGTCCGTGTGGTTCCGCTCGAGCCAACGCACAAAATTGAGCCGGTGCATTTGTCCCCAGAGTTGTTTGCCTTCCAGGTTGCGGTTTTTGTCTGGGCGACTAAAGTCATCCACCGCCAGGATATCGGGATAGCCCGCGTCATTGAGTCTTTTTACCATGCAGGAACCGATAAAACCTGCTGCGCCTGTAACTACAATCATGAAGAGATGTGGATTTATGGATTTGGTGATTTGTTTAGTGGGCTGAAAGGTCAATTTTCAAATCGGCGGTAAAAAAACCGTACTCCCTGGATGTCTTGAGTTGGTGTTGTTCGGGATAAATGAGGGCGAGTTGGCGCTGCACGTTCCGAAGACCGATACCGCCCGATTCACCATTGGAGCTACCACTCAGGTCAGCGTCGGCGTCCAGCGTGTTTTGCACGATGTAGGAAAGCTGATGGTCCCGCAGCGTGATTTTGATTAGAATCTGCACATCGCCTGTTGTGCCACCTGCCCCGTGCTTGAAACTATTTTCTACAAATGGAAGCAGCAACAAGGGGGCAATGGCCGTATGCGGATTGTCAATATCTTCTTGATAATCAATGGTTAATCGTTTGTTGTAGCGCAGTTTTTCCAATTCGATATAATCCTGGATGACCTTGGCTTCGTCCATCAGGGAAATCCGTGGGGCCCGACATTCGTACAATACAAAACGCATGATTTTGGAGAGCATCATGATGGCATCGGGCGTCTTATCACTTTTTTTTCGCGCCAGCACGTACAGGTTGTTGAGCGTGTTGAACAGGAAATGCGGGTTGGTTTGTGCCCGTAGAAAGCTTAGCTCGGATTGCAGTTTTTCCCGCATCAATTCCTGCTCAAACTCAAGGCTTTTATAGTGCACCCGAATCATTTTGATGGTGACCGCTGCCGCCAAAGTGATAAACAGGTCGAATTCCGTGAGCAGCAAGCCTTCAGGGCTCAGCATATCGTACTTTACTTCAGGCCTAAACAATGGGTAGAAAATATAGGCCGTTTCAAGCCGATAAAGCACCGTTGCCACCGCAAATGCCAACAAGAGCAACCCAATCAGCTTCCAAATCTTGCTTCGGTCGAGGTAAAGCGGGATGACGTAGTAAAACACAAAATAGGTCAGCAGTAATTTGACCGGCAGCGAAAAAACTTCCGCAGTCAGTGCAAACTTGAAAGCTTTCTCTACTGGTACCCGTTGCAAAATGCAATTGAGTACCGCATTGAGTGGGGTGTACACCACCCAAAAGAGGATGTGGAGCGATATGCGTTGCCAGTTTAGGTTCATTTTATGGAGTGGTGGATGATTTGGTGATGAAGTGATGAAGTGATGAAGTGATGAAGTGATGAAGTGATGAAGTGATGAAGTGATGAAGTGATTAGGCTACTCGCTGGCCATTGGGGACTGGGCGTTCTGGTTGAAGTAGGGTGATTTGTTTGTGGTCGCCCACGAGCCCTAGAACAAGGCATTCTGAAAAGAAATTGGCTATCTGT
>JALHPW010000011.1:0-1904 GCA_022842255.1 Saprospiraceae bacterium
GCCTTTTGGATGGTCCGTTTGTATTGGCTGAAATAATAGATAGACTCGTAGATGCTGCTGAGCAGGATTACAAAAAACACAATATTGGGCATGTTCAAAAGCCACCATTCAAAGAATGATTTGTTCAACATGGATGGGGGTTTGAGTCCCAGGTGATACAAAATGACCTTCACTACCACATTTCCCAGACCCGCGATGATCAGGAAAAAGAACATGGTGACCAAGAGCCTTTTCGCGGTTTGGTGTAGACCGGGAATGCTTCTACGGATCCGGATGAGCACGATGCGGCAGAGCTCCCAGGTAACCCAGGTGTACACAAAACTGGCCAGGAGGTACTTCCAAAACAGGTCCCATCGGTCGTGAAAGAAAAACTGCATCAAAGACAAAAGACCCGACAGCGAAATCAGGGGCACCCCCCAAAGCCGCAGGTATTTGTCGTTCAGCCCAAGTTCTTTTTCGTCTTCTTGGTTCATGTCCATTCGGGGTTTGGGGCGATTGGGATGCTTATTTCGAGTTCCTTCTGACGGATCGTCTGCGATGCCCCGTGGCTTTCCAATTGTTTCCAATCGGTAGCGTGCGTGTCAAACGCTAGGGATTTCGGGCGATCTGTGCAGGAGATTCGGAGTTGCAGATTCGAAACATGCATTTGGATATGTAAGGGAGTGTTTTGTGTCCGAACGAGATAATCCAGGGCGTTTTGAAGGGTCAAGACCGGAATGATAAATTGTTTGGGCGACCTGGATTCGGCCCGGCAATTGTCGGAAAAGGAAAACGCTCCCTCTTCAAAGCGGTTTTTTAGCAAAAAGGCATACGATTCGGCAAATTGACATTCTTCCCCCAGGGTAGTGACCGCTTGGCTTCCCGCCCGAAGCAGGTAGCGGTACACCTTGGACAACTCGTCCACAAAATGCTCGGCACGCGGCGGGTCTTCCCCGATTAGGGCGGAGAGCGTGGTGAGTGAATTGAACAAAAAATGTGGGTTTACCCTGCTTTTTAGGGCATCCAACTGATTTTGGGCTTGTTGTTTTTTGAGTTGTTCGGCTTTTTGAATGGCCAGTTTGTATTGTCCAGAAAAATATATGGCCTCGTAAATGCTGCTGATCACCACGATGAAAAAAAGCGAGTAGGCAAAATTGGTGATCCAAATCTGGAAAAAGGACAATGTGGAAATAGAAGCCCAACCCAGGTCAATCACCGCCTTGGTAATCAGGGCTTGCCCAATGCCCAATTGCACCACAAACAACAACATGGTCCAAACGATCCGCTGCCTCGTCTGCGACAAATCCGGGAATCGCTGTCGCACCCGAATCAACACCAAACGCGAGATTTCCCACATCAGGCCCGTAAAGAGGATGCTGACGAACGTGTATCTCCAGAACAAGTCCCACCTGCCCGGAAAAAAGAACGGCATCTGCGAGAGCAGCAACGCAATCACCGAAATGGGAATCCCATAGAGGCGCAGGTACTTGTCGTTCAGCGAATCAGCCGGTGCTATTGACATGAAGACAAAAGTAGTACAGCAAATCTAGCCAGGGTAGCGCATGCCTGCATGAATTGTTGTTTTTGCGGTATGGATCGTAAGTCGGCCCAACGAATTTTTTTTGGCCGCAATTCATGCCCATTTCCTGACGGTTCGTGACACGTGGAATTGCCGGTTTTTGCGCCCTCGGGCACCTTTGTGGTATATTTTTCAAAAAAGAAGCATATACCATGCAAGCCCACACAAACCGAAGTATTGAAAACCCCATCATTAAGGATCGGGTCACTTTTCTCGAAACCTCCGCCGAAACAGGCGGGCAATACACCGCAATGCTACTCGAACTCGCTCCCGATGGCTTCAACGAACTGCATACCCACAAATCCTTCGACGAGGTGTTCACCGCAATAGAAGGTCGGCTGGGTGT
>JALHPW010000011.1:1914-21679 GCA_022842255.1 Saprospiraceae bacterium
TCAATTGTTCGAGGAGCGTTTTATCTTGGAGCCCGGTGAGTCTGTTCGGGTAAAAGCGGGCGACGAGCACTGTTTTTTCAATCCCTCCAGCACGGAAAAAGCAGTGGCCCATGTACGCCTGGAAACCGCCAGTCCGGGCATGGAAATCAGCCTGCAAGTCGCATACGGCCTTGCCCGAGATGGCCGAACCACCAAAAAAGGAATTCCAAGAAACCCCTATCATCTCGCTATGCTCTTGCACTGGAGCGACACCCATTTGCCCAAACTCATTCGATTCCTGGACCCCGTCTTCCGTTGGTTGCACCAACAAGCCATACGGAAAGGCATCGACCGGGAACTGATTTATCAATACGTAAAAATTTAACGCCATGAAAAACGCAAACCTCCGCATCGCCATCATCGGCGGTGGTATAGCTGGGCTGAGCACCGCAGTTGCCCTTCGCAAACTGGGATTCCGCCCCACCATTTTTGAAGCCGCGCCCGAAATCAAGGCACTGGGCGCTGGACTGGCCTTGGCAGCCAATGCCATCAAAGCTTTGGAACGAATCGGCATTGCCGATAAAATCATTCCTGCCGGTCAACTGCTGGACCGATTTTCCATCCTCGACCAAGCAGGGACCCCGATCACAGAGGCTGACAACCGAATGTTGAGCACCCGTTATGGGGTAAACAATTTTGCCATTCACCGCAGCGAGTTGCACCGGATTTTACTGCAATCGACGGGCGATTTGGATATATTTACCGGCAAAAAAGCCACGGGAATAGAACAGGACGAAACTGGGGTCACGGTTTTGTTTCAGGACGGGACCCAATTTGATGCCGATGTGGTATTGGTGTCCGATGGAATTCATTCCAGTATCCGTAAGCAGTTGGCGCCCAACAGCGCCCCACGGTATGCCGGGTATACCTGCTGGCGGGCCGTGATTCAAAACCCTGGCGTCGAACTCGCGGGCTCCTCCGAGACCTGGGCTGCTGCGGGCCGCTTTGGCATCGTACCCCTAAAACACCAACAGATTTATTGGTTTCTCTGCATCAATGCCCCGCAGAACGACCCCACGATGCGTGCCGTGCGGGTAGAAGACTTGCAGCAGCGGTTTAAGGACTTTCATGCGCCCATCCCACAGATTTTGAAAGCCACCCGCAACGAGCAGCTCCTTCACAACGACATCATCGATTTGGCCCCCGTCAAACAGTTTGCGTACGACCGGATTTTGCTGCTCGGCGACGCGGCCCATGCCACCACGCCCAACATGGGCCAAGGCGCTTGCCAGGCCATCGAAGACGCGGCGGTGCTGCTGGATCAATGGGAAAAAACACCGGATGCCTTACCGATGGACGTTTTTCGTGCATTTGAGCAGCGCCGATTGAAACGGACGCACAGCATCGTGAACCGCTCCTGGAGCCTCGGGAAAATTGCCCAATGGAGCAACCCGCTGGCCATCACCGTGCGCAACGGGTTGTTCCGAAGGATTCCGGCGTCTATGAACGAGCGCCAATTGGCGGAAATGTACCGGGTGGATTTTTGAGTGGACGGGCAACGCAGGCCAATCGATTGCTTTGTTTGGTTATGGTTTTTCCTTGACCACACTTGCCAGCAGTTTCAAAAAATTGGGCCCCATCCAGCGCATGGCTATGCTGTTGGGTGACAAGTCGCAGTTTTGGCGACGAACGAAAACCAAATCGAGCCCAGGGAACACAATGGTCATTTGACCGAGATCGCCGGTTGCAGCGTAGTTTTTATGCTCCGATTGATTGTCGAGCCACCACAAATAGCCGTAATAAGGTGCTAGTTTTGAAGGTGTTACGGATGCGTCAATCCATTGTTCGGATACCACTTGCCGACCCTTGTATTGGCCTTTTTGCAACATCAACAATCCAATCTGCGCGGCATCTTGCAGGGTGGTAATACAGCCTCCATAAGTCAGCAAATTGCCTGCGCTGTCTCTGGACAAGGTAGTGGAATCCATGCCCAGGGGGTCGAACAACCACTCCCGGAAACATTTATCCACGGGTTTTTTCGCCACTTTTTCGATGAGGATGCCAAGCAATTGCGCCGATTCGTTGGAGTAGGAGAATCGTACGTCTGGGAAAGTATCCAGTTTTAACTGCAATGCATAGGCATTCATGTCGGATTTGCTCAGGATACCACGGGGCCCGCGACGGTTCAGACCGGCCGACATGGTAAGCAGGTGTCGGATACGTACATCCTGTTCGCACCCAGGGCCCCATTCTGGCAGGTATTGACACACCCGGTCGTCCACACTCTTGATGAGTCCGCGGTCAATCAAACACCCGACGGCCAGTCCGGTCCAGGACTTGACCATAGAGGCAGTACCCATGTACACCGAATCGCAGTGTGGGTTTTTCCAGTGGCAAATCGGTTTCCCGGCATGGAGCACCAGGATTTCATCCGCTTTGGTGGAGTCGCAAAACGCGATCAGTTTTTGCACCTGCGTGGCATCGGCCACCCGTTTTTGTGCAAAGGAAATGGCGGGCCCAAGGCCAATGGCCAGGGCCAGCAAAAGCATGGTTTTGTGTTTTGTTTGAATCATAGCTTGAAAAAGTAATGGTGTTCCGAAATAGACTGCTTCTTTCGCAACTCGGTTGCACGTCCCGGAAATGTACCAGCTTTAAAAATTTGTTCCGGACATTTGGTCCGCCGACCCAAGCGCCCATGAAAGAAATTCGCCAAATCGTTGCCGCATACGGGCAAATCGACTTTTCCAAAAACAAAACTGCCCTGGCCACGGTCGTGCGGGTAGAGGGCTCCTCGTACCGGCGCACGGGGGCGCGAATGCTGGTGCTCGACAATGGCACGTATCTGGGCGGCATCAGTGGCGGATGTTTGGAAGGGGATGCGCTGCGCAGGGCCCAAAAGGCGATTTTGTCGAACCAGGCCTCGGTGGTCACCTACGATACTACCCGCGACGACCACACCCAAATTGGCGTGGGATTGGGCTGCAATGGCATCATCGATGTGTTGTTTACGCCGCTGGATTCCGCTGATTTGGACAATCCCATTTACCTGCTGCGCGAACAGGCAGACACAAGAATCCCGCGCTTGCTCGCTACCATCACCGGCTGTGAAAACACCCCTGAAATACTTGGTAGGTCCATTTTGTTGGAAAGTCAAGCCCAATGGCAGCTCGAATTTCCCCTGCCCGAATTGTCCGAAACGGTATTGTCAGATGCACTCCAATGTTTGAAAAAAGGCGAAACGCAGACCCTGTTTTACAAAACGGACACCGGGGGAGATGTGCGCGTTTGCCTGGAGGTTTTGATGCCCGAAACACACCTGGTTTTGTATGGCAACAACAACGATATTTACACCCTGGCACGGATCAGCAAGGAGCTTGGATGGAATTTGACTGTGGTGGCGAACCCCTTGAAAGTGGAAAAATCCTTGTTTGCCTTGGCGAGCCAGGTGCTGCATCCAAGTGGTGAAATTCAACCCCTTATCGACCCGTACACGGCGGTGGTGCTGATGGCGCACGACTACAAAACCGATTTTCAAAACCTGCAAAACCTGCTGCATTCACAAGCCCGCTACATTGGTCTGCTCGGTCCGCGCAAACGCGCCCAAAAGATGTTTGATGCACTCGGGGCAGAAGGAAATCCCGTTTCCGAAAAAGATTTAGCCCGCATTTTCGCACCTACCGGACTGGATATCGGCGCGGTGACGCCCGAGGAAATTGCGCTTTCCATTGCCGCCGAAATTCGTGCTTATTTTGCGGGTCGAAATGCTGCCTCCCTCCGGTTGAGGGCAAGCGCCATTCACGAGAAAACTTTTACTTGAGTGTATGGAAGGTTTGCCTGCTGGCCTCAACTTTAGCGACAAGTTCAACGTTATACACTGATTAAGGTGATTTTGATGATTTGATTGATGCAAACCCCTGATTTTTAATTGATTACATGCAAGCGGTGTTCAAAACCACCCTGCGTTGGCTATATCTACCTGTTCAAACCAGTTATCGTGCTTTTAGACAACCACGGACGAGCGATACATTACCTCCGCCTTGCGGTGACCGACCGGTGCAACCTGCGCTGTCACTACTGTATGCCCGAGCATGGACTGGAATGGACTTCCCGCGCTGAGTTGTTGAGCTACGAGGAAATGCTGCGTATGTGCAAGGTCTTGGTGCGGCTCGGAATCAACAAGGTGCGGATTACGGGTGGCGAGCCCTTTGTCAGAAAAGACCTGATGAAATTCATCCGCGCACTTTCAAAACTGGACGGACTGGAACAAATCAACCTCACCACCAATGGCGTCATCACCGCGCCGTTGGTTCCGGAATTGAAAAAATTGGGCATTCACTCCGTCAACCTCAGTCTCGATACGCTCGACCGGGAACGTTTTTTTCAAATCACCCGCCGCGACGAATTGCCCCGTGTGCTGGAAACGCTGGATGCGCTTTTGAGCCACGATATCCCGGTGAAAATCAATGCAGTGGTGATGGAAGGACAAAATACGGACGACCTGCTGCCTTTGGTCGAAATGACAAAAAATCTGCCCGTCGACGTCCGTTTTATCGAAGAAATGCCCTTCAATGGCGGCGACCACGAAACCGCCATCCCGCTCTGGAACCACGTCAAAATTCTCCACACCCTGTGCCAACAATGGCCTGATTTGGAAAAAACGCCCGACCCTCCCTATTCCACTTCCATGAATTACCGCGTACCGGGGCATCGGGGCAAAGTGGGCATCATTGCGGCCTGGTCGCGCACTTTTTGTGGCACCTGCAACCGCATCCGCGTCACGCCCCAGGGCGTTTTGAAAACCTGTTTGTACGATCATGGGGTGCTTCAGCTCCGCGATTTGATGCGCAACGGCTTGAGCGATGCCGAACTGAGCGAGCACCTGTTGTTTGCCTTCAGTCATCGGCACAAAGATGGTTGGGAGGCAGAGGAAGCGCGGCGTGGGGTTCCGGTAGAGGAGTCAATGGCTACTATTGGGGGATAAAAAATGATAACCGTAAACGAAGCCGAACAAATCATCCTGTCGCATCAAAGAGACTACGGGACGGAAATGTTGCCGTTTTTGGCAGCACAGGGCCGGATATTGGCGGAAAACATCCTTGCTGACCGCGATTTTCCGCCGTACAACCGGGTGACGATGGATGGTATTGCCATTCGGTTTGCGGATTATGAGGCGGGATGCCGGAGTTTTCCCATCGCGTTGACACAGGCTGCTGGCGATGCCCCGCCCACTGATTTAGCCCCCAATACCTGTATTGAAATCATGACCGGGGCCGCGTGTTCGGCGGTGGTGGATACGGTGATTCCGTATGAGCACCTCCAGATGGCCAATGGGGTAGCGAACATTTTGGAAAACCCGGTTGTGTTTGGCAAGAACATTCATTTGCAGGGCAGCGACCGTGCCCAGGGAGACATCGTCATCCACGCGGGCCAACGGGTGGGCGCGGCCCAAATCAACGTGGCCGCTTCAGTGGGGAAATCGGAATTGCTGGTGAAAAAACTGCCCCGAGTGGTCATCCTTTCCTCTGGCGACGAGCTGGTGGAGGTATCTGAAACCCCGCTTTCATTCCAAATCCGACGCTCCAACAACTATTCCACCCATGCCGTGCTTCGTCGGTACGGCATCGATGCAGTGATGCTCCATTTGCCCGACGATTTGGAAGTGATTCGCCACGAGGTGGCCCGGTGTCAGCAGGAATTTGATGTGATTTTGTTGAGTGGCGGTGTTTCCATGGGCAAGTTTGATTACATCCCGAAAGCGCTGGAAATGAGCGGGGTACAGATGCATTTCCACAAAGTGCGTCAGCGGCCGGGCAAACCCTTTTGGTTCGGCACTTATGGAGCAAAAGGCGTGGTGTTTGCGTTGCCGGGTAATCCGGTGTCTACGTTTATGTGCCTGCATCGTTTTGTGCTGGGCTGGTTGGAAGCTTCGCTTGGGTTTCCGCCCGCAGCACCTGTTTTTGCTGTTTTGGCGAAACCCTTGCGTTTTGAGCCGCCCTTGACCTATTTTATTCAGGTGAAATTGAGGCAAGACCAGGAAGCCAGGACTTGGGCTGAACCCCTGGAGGGGCACGGTTCCGGGGATTTTGCGAACTTGCTGGACACGGATGCGTTTTTGGAGTTGCCGGCAGAGCGGACGGAGTTTTTGGTTGGGGAGGTTTTTCGGGTTTGGTTTTTTGGGGGTTCACGCTACGACGCTACGACGCTATGTTTTGAGGGGTAGTTTCACGCAACGACGCTACGACGCAACGTTTTGAAGGGTAATTTCACGCTACGACGCGCGCGTTTCAATACATAAAGAGCAATGAAAAAGACACTTTTACTTCTTTTCGTTTTTCCAACAATGGTTAATTGCCTTGCCCAAAATGAGATAGAGGCAAGCAATGAGTTTACTATAGAAGGTTTGGTAGAAACTCCCTTGGTGATTCATCTCGATAGTTTTGATAATCATGTCACTACTGAAATTGATAGTCTTATCATTACAAATCATTTAGGGCAGCGAAAATCAACCCTGAAAAACCTTCGTGTGATTCCTATCCGAGCGTTTTTGAGCCAGGTAAAAATAAAAGTGGATAACCCTAAGTACCTGAGTGAATTCTACTTTGTGTTTATAGCAACAGATGGCTATAAAGTAGTTTTTTCATGGAACGAACTGTTTAACAACCCTATAGGAAAGGAGATATTTATCATTATAGAAAAGAATAAGGTCAAAATTGACAAGCTGGAAGACAGAATTTCAATTTTCTCCAGGACCGATGTAATGACTGGTCGACGTTATGTAAAAAGCTTGAAAAAAATTGTAGTACAAAGGGTCAACTGACCTAAAATATTAGAAAAATGTCCTTCACACACCTAGACACAGACGGTCGCGCCACGATGGTAGACACCAGCGAAAAACAGGCCACGCGTCGCAGTGCCACGGCCCGAAGCATTGTGGTGTTGCCCGACAATGTGCTGGCGGAATTGCTGCACAATCAGGAGCTACATTCCGCCAAAGGCAGTGTGTTTCAGACCGCGATTTTGGCAGGAATTATGGCGGCCAAAAAAACGGGCGAGCTCATTCCGCTTTGTCATCCATTGGGTTTGGATAATTGTAAGATTGACATCCATCTCGATGAAAATCAGCAGGTTGTGATAGATTGTACCGCTACTTTAACCGCTCGAACGGGCGTGGAAATGGAAGCCCTTGTGGGCGCGAGCATTGCTGCGCTGACCGTGTACGATATGTGCAAGGCACTTTCGCACGACATTATTATCCGGGAAACCAAGCTAATGGCTAAAACTGGGGGGAAACGTGATTTTAAAAGAGCATACTAAACACACCAAACTAGCCCGACCCACCCTGGGCCATTTCGGGCGAAACGAATGGTCCATCGTCGGCACCAACTGCGGGAACATCCAGCGGCTGGCCCGGCACGTGATTGAAGCTTTGAGCGCGCAATATCAGTGTGCATATCTCGATGCCGACCACGCCAGCGCGGATGCCGAACCGGGCTTGCCGGGTATGTTGGCGGCTGGGGCAAGTATCGAATACACCGATGCCATTCACAGCCATCGGTTCCAATCCAATGAAAAACTGGGGGCGCATCAGTTCCGTCAAATGTTCCATGCGGCAGATTTACTTTTGGTCAATGGCAACCACCACGAAGCCACGGCTCAAATCGTGGTGATAGACCCCGTCAAGGAAAATTCCCTGCGCAAAAGACTTTCACAACTGAGCAATGTACGGCTCATTTTATTGGCTGAGGGGGTGGAACAAGTCTTTGATTTTCTGGAAAATGCGCTGCCGGGCTTTGCCGAAATCCCGCTTTTGCCCTTGGCGGATGTGGACGGGATTGTTCGTTTTTTTCAACAAGAAATGACCCTGAAAACCCCGCCGGTACATGGGTTGGTGCTGGCAGGCGGGCGCAGCGTTCGTATGGGCCAAGACAAAAGTGTAATGACCTGGCACGGCAAACCCCAACGCGAATACATGGCGGATGTGTTGAAAACGCTCTGCGAAGAGGTGTACATTTCCTGTCGTGCGGGACAAGAAATTGAGTCCGACTACCCAAGTTTGCCGGACACGTTTTCGGAGCTTGGACCATACGGCGCCATCCTCTCGGCTTTCCGCCATCAACCCAATACGGCCTGGCTTGTGGTGGCCTGCGATTTGCCTTTGCTCGACCCTGCCACGCTGGAATTTTTGCTGCAAAACCGACAGGTGCGGCGGATTGCCACTACCTTTGAAAGCCCACACGACCAAATGCCGGAGCCTTTGATTACCATTTGGGAACCAAAGAGTTATGCGGTGTTGCTTTCGTTTTTGGCGCAAGGGTATTCCTGTCCGCGGAAGGTATTGATAAACTCGGATACCCTTGTTTTACCCGTGCCCAACCCGGCGGCGCTCACCAATGTGAACACGCCCGAGGAGTTGGAAAAAATGAATTGGATATGATGATTACGATACGTGCTTTTGGGATTGCCAAGGAAATCTGCGGCGGTAGTACCTTTCAAATGGAACTCTCGGACAAGGCTACTGCCGGCGACCTCAAGCAAACACTCAGTGAACAATACCCACGGCTTGGCGACCTTGCCTCGTTTCTGCTGGCGGTGAATGAGGAGTTTGCTTCGGCGGATACCACACTTCGTTCCAGCGATGAAATTGCCATCATCCCTCCCGTGAGCGGGGGGTAGTTTGATATTGGGATGATTGATTGAAACTCACCGGGTGACTGCCAGTCACCCGGTGAGTTTCAATCAATCATCCCAATATCCCAATATCCCAATATCCCAATATCCCAATATCCCAATATCCCAATATCCCAATATCCCAATATCCCAATATCCCAATATCCCAATATCCCAATATCCCAATATCCCAATATCAAATACCACATCTCCAATGACAAACGATTCGTCCCAATCTGCTCAACAGGCCAGCCTGTTTATCATGCTCTCCCTTGCTACCTTTTGCTGCGGATTGCTCGTGGCCGGTCGTTTGTGGCTAAAATGGCACTCCCTGCCGGACATTTCCTCTTGGGATGAGTTCGTGCAAGCACGCGGGGCCACCTATATGTTCCTGATTTGGAACCTGTTTCTGGCTTGGATTCCCTACTTAGCGGCACGGCGCTTTGAACGTTTGCATGAGCGGCAATCCAGTGGATTTTCTTTGATATTTCTTTTTTGCATTTGGCTGTTGTTCCTGCCTAATGCCCCCTATATCATCACCGATTTCCTGCATTTTCGGCACAAACCGCCCATCCCATTGTGGTACGATTTGATTTTGCTGTTTGCTTTTGCCAGTACGGGTTTGTTATTGGGTTTGCTGTCTTTGCACAAAGTGCACCAGGTGTTGCGCAAGCGGTTTTCGAGTTTATGGACCAATTCGCTGGTGCTGGGTTCTATCGGTTTGAGCGGATTCGGTATCTGGCTGGGCCGTTTTCAGCGTTGGAATTCCTGGGATGTCTTTGCCCGCCCCGATGCGCTTTTGGTAGACTTGGTCAATACCCTCACTACTTGGCATGAATTGGTGCGCGCTGTGGGTGTTTCGGTCTTGTTATCAGGTATTTTATTGGTCGGGTATGGGGTATTGTTGGCCATGATGGGGCAGCCATCTGCATCGCGCTCATAGCAAGCTGGTCAAAATGTTATAGTCAATGGCAATGCAAGCTGCGGATGCTCTGTGCCTCTCCGCCTCTGCGGTATAAAAAATTGTATGCGATACTTGCCCTCTTTCCGATACGCTACCCTGGTATGGCTCATGGGGCTTATGACCGTTCCGAGCCTTTTTATCCTTTGGGGGGCAGCTTCCAGTAGAGATTTTTGGGGCAACCTATACCGCGGAGGAAGTTATTGGGGAGAGCTTGTATTTGGGATAGCACCCTGGTCCATCCCAAGCTGGCTGTTGTTTGTTTTGGCCACTTATGCGGTTTGCCAAAATGATTGGGAGGTTTGGCAGAAAAAATGGCGGCTCTTCTGGCAGGGTTTATTGCTCATTCTGGTCCCAAACATTTTTGTGAACAACGCATCCAATTTTTTCGATACCACTTACATGATGGTGCTGTATTGGATTTCTGCGCTTTTGGGTGTTTTTTTGTTTCGCCTCCCCGGTGCCCGAAGCGCTGAGAACAAGCGAATTGACTCAAAATGAACCCATAATGAAACTACCTGCTACTTTTGGTTATGCTACCCGAGTTTGGCTGTCGGGTGTTGTCGCTGGTCCTGCCTCCCTGGTCCTGCTTACAGCTGTCTTAAACCTCCTAAAACAAGGAAGTGTTTTTCAACCCAATTCAGGTGGTGGATTGGCATTTATGGGTGTTGTGTTCCTGTTTGGGCTAATTTTGTCTGTACCCAGCTGGTGGCTGTTGATGTGGGCTGCTAAAATTATCTGCCAACAACGCTGGGGAGCGTGGCGGAAAAAATGGATGCTTTTTGGGATAGCCTCGGTACTCACTTTGATTCCCTTTCTGCTGCTTAATTTCAAAGACCCCTCGATGGCTTTTGAAAACATTACAGGGTTTTTTGTTCCTTTTTATTGGGGCGCCATCGCATTTGGAATTTTCTACTTTCAACTTCCCACACAGCCTCCAGCCGAATCGGAACAGCCTCAAGATTGAAACGCCCACTTGCCACTTGAAACTTGAAAGACTACTTCCGACTAACCCCTTCCAAAAACGGCACAAACCGAAAGTCATCCAAGCGTTCTTCTTGGAATTCCGTAGCCGACAATCGTTTGATTCTCAGCATTTTTTGCACAGATTCCCCTACCGGGATTACTAAAATTCCGCCCACGGCCAATTGCTCCTTGAGCGGCTCGGGCACCACGGGCGCACCTGCGGTCACCACAATTTTATCGAAAGGGGCCTTTTCGGGTAGTCCTTTCGAGCCGTCCCGGAAAAAACATTTCACGGTTTTGAAGCCTAGGTGGTCCAGGAGTTTTTTGGTCTGGAAATAGAGGGCTTCCTGGCGTTCCACCGTAAAAACCTTGGCCCCCAACGCCGCCAAAATTGCTGCCTGATACCCCGACCCCGTGCCAATTTCCAAGACGTGGTCGCCGTTTTTGATGTCCAAAAGCACGGTTTGGTACGCTACCGTATAGGGCTGGGAAATCGTTTGCTCGCACCCAATGGGAAAGGGCTTGTCTTCGTAAGCATGTTCCTCAAAGGCATTGTCCAGAAAAAAATGGCGCGGCACGGCAGCCATGGCAGCCAAAACAGCTTCATCGGAGATGCCCCGGTGGCGGAGCGCGTCCACCATGCGTTTACGGAGCCCCTTATGGCGGTAATTGTCGGTCAAATTTTATGGATTTTTACCCGCCATAGCCTTGGCGGAGGAGGTTGAAAAAACTTTTGACAGCCTCAATTGAAAAATGAAGTGCGAAAGTACGTTTTGAACAAATACTTTTGCCCGCAAGTCAAATCAACATCTACTTAAAAAATAGCCCATGGCAATTCCAATCAAATTCGGTACCGACGGCTGGCGAGCCATTATCGCCGACGAATACACGGTGGACAATGTGATGCGCGTAGCGGAAGCCACCGCGCTTTTTATGAAAAAACATAAAATGAAGCGCGCGGTCATAGGACATGACTGTCGTTTTGGCGGACTACTTTTTGCTTCCACCACCGCGCGTGTGTTAGGCGCTTACGGAATCCAGTGCCACATTGCCAGCACAGGTTTTGTCAGTACGCCCATGGTGTCGCTGGGGGTCGTGAAACTGAAAGCCAACCTGGGCATCGTCATCACGGCGAGCCACAACCCGCCTTCCTACAATGGATACAAACTGAAATCCAGTTATGGCGGGCCATCCATCCCTTCCGACGTGGCCGAATTGGAAACCATGATTCCAGAGGTGTGTTCGCTCAAGGAACTGCCTTCGCTCAAGGATCTTCGGGAGCGTAATTTGCTCAAAGAAGCCGATTTGGAAGGCATTTACCTCAAACACGCCCGCAAGAATTTTGACCTGAAGCTCATTAAGGCTTCGGCTGGCAAAATCGCCTACGACGCCATGTACGGGGCCGGCCAAAATGCGGTGAAAAAACTGCTTCCACGCTGCGTTTTCCTGCATTGCGACAACAACCCGGGGATGCACGGACAAGCGCCTGAGCCCATCCACCGCAACCTCACGCTGCTGAGCGAAACCATCAAAAAGAACCCCAAAATCACGGCGGGCCTTGCTAATGATGGCGATGCTGACCGTATTGGGCTCTACGACGAGGATGGGAATTTTGTGGACAGCCACCACATCCTGCTCCTCCTCCTGTTGTATCTCCACAAGTACAAAGGCATGAGCGGCAAAGTCGTGTTCACGTTCTCCGTGACTGACAAACTGAAGAAAATGGCCGAAAAATTTGGCCTGCCTTACGAAATCACCAAGGTTGGGTTCAAGTACATCGCCGAGATCATGATGAACGAAGACGTGCTCGTGGGCGGCGAAGAATCCGGCGGACTGGCCGTGAAAGGCCACATCCCTGAGCGCGATGGCGTATGGATTGGCTTGATGGTATTCGAGTTCATGGCCCGTACCGGGAAGACCTTGAAAGGCTTGGTGCAAGAAGTGTACGATGAGGTAGGTGCTTTTGCGTTCGAACGGGATGACCTGCATATCACCGAGGCGCAAAAGCAAAACGTGATTAAAATGTGCAAAGACCGGGCGTACACCGCTTTTGGTTCGTACAAAATCAAGAGCGTGGAAGACCTTGACGGCTGGAAATTTGTGTTCGGCGACGAAAAATGGGTTATGATTCGCGCCAGTGGTACGGAACCCGTGTTGCGGGTGTATGCCCAAGGGCCAAACCTTGCGGAGTGCCGGGTTATGCTGGATGCCGCGAAGGCAACTATTTTGTAAAATAGCCACGAATTGCACTAATTTTCACGAATTTTATATCTCAATTGGTGAAAATTAGTGCAATTCGTGGCAAACTCAATAAACATGAAAATAGCAATCGGCTGCGATCACGCAGGTTTTCCGTACAAAGAAGGCATCATCGCGATGCTACAGGCCCAGGGGCACATGGTACTCGATTTTGGCACACACTCGCTCGATTCGGTGGACTACCCGGATTTTGCGCACCCTGTCGCAGAAGCGGTGGAAAGCGGAGGTGCCGAGCGGGGTATTCTCCTCTGTGGTAGCGGCAACGGTGTGGCCATTACGGCCAATAAACACCAGCAAATCCGTTGTGCCATTTGTTGGACGGAAGAATTGGCCTCTTTGGCCCGTCAGCACAACGATGCCAACGTCATCGCTTTACCTGCCCGCTTCGTGCCGGAAATTCTTGCACAAGCCATGGTGCGGATTTTCCTCAGCACTGATTTTGAAGGCGGGCGACATGGCGCGCGGGTGAATAAAATCGCCTGTGCGGTTTAAGCGGGGGTCTTCCCGATTGGTTTGACTGGGATTATTTATACTCAACGGAAAGTGGTTCGCATTTTTCGCAAACCACTTTCCGTTGGGTATAGCATGCCGATTACACGAATTTAGATACAGGGGCCAACGCCGAATACATGGCTATGCCACTCCTTCTAAAATCTAAAATCATGTAATCGGCATGTTATAGCCAACGCAGCGTGGTTTTGAGCACCGAGTGCACGTAATCAATTAAAAATCAGGTGTTTGTATCACTCGATTCATTAAAATCACATTAATCAGAGTATAAAATCAAAAAATTAGGGTCCTCTCTGACTACTGAAGCTCAAGGATAATTCATCACTCCCGAACCAACTTCCCCGATACCATTTGTCCACCTACCCGCAAGCGCCAAATCGCAAAACTGCCAGGCGCGATGGTGGAAGCTTCGATTTCCCAACGGTTTGTCCCGGAATGCAGGATTTTTTGTTCCGATAAAAGCAGGCGTCCAGTCAGGTCCGCCAGCTCCAAAACAGCTGTTTCTGCATTTTCCAACTCAATTTCAATCCATGTCTGCTCCCTAAATGGATTGGGGCTTGGCGGCAATACGCGTACACCCGTGGATATAGGGTTGTGGGTATCAACCAGATTGACATAGGTTGAACCAATGGTGAAGTGTAGGGTGCAGTCGCTGCCCACTGCAAGGGTACTCATCGTGGGGTCATCGAGTACAACCTTCAAAACATCGCTCAAATTGCCAGACTGAGAGGGAGTAAGATGGATGTTAAACAAGGTGGCGCCGGACGTAGCAAAGATATTCAAATACGCCCCCCCCGTAGAAAATCTAAGCTCCCCGGTTTGTTGATTGTAATTCACGTTTGAAGGCGGATATACATCGATCAACCCATCAGAAATAGAGTCATAATGAGCTAAGGCCGGGTCGAGAAAAAATTGGGCTTGCATCGTTGCAAATTGTATGGCTTTATCAAACCTGACTGGAACAACGACAGGTACCCCTGCGGTTACCTGGATTTGAGGCAACAAAAGCGTAATGGAATCCGTTCCGACCGGCTGAGTGAAAGACTCACCTATCAACGTGACATCCCCATCCACATCGCCAGTTTTGGTGCCAATGACTTTGGCAATGCCCCCATCCAACATCGCCAATGCTACATCACTGATACCTGCTATACAACTGCTTTGAAATGGGTTGTTAGGATTGGGGAATATACAGTAATCCGGAATAAACCGCCAAGCTGTATTGTTGGGAATGCTGTTATAAACGCCAGTTATCAACTTGTTGGATTCCACGAGGTCAAAGGTGGTGATAGACCCCGATTTGTTCACATCGGCCGCAATCATGGAATAGGGCGAGGACAGTGGCTCAATACCCAGGATATGTCGGCTGGTTTTACAAATGTCTACAACAGTCACTCCGTTTAGATGTCCTGTATCGGGTAAGGAAGCACTGTAGCTAAAAGTGGTGCCAGGCAGATAATCGCTTATCACCACTACCAAGTTCGTGCAGGATTGGCTCGTATCCAGATTAATAACAATAGGGCTGTAGGGGAATGCAGGGTTTATGGCTTGGAACGTTAAAGTTGCACCTTTGATGGGGCGGTCATCTTTCCAGTACCGGGCACAAAGTTGGAATTCAACAGTGTCAGGCAACTGGGCAAATGCCGAAGGGGCACTCAAAGCCAAAAGCAGTAAAGTGAAGAGATTTTTCATGATATTTTTTTTGAAATGAAAGTTTTTGTGTTGATAGTCAATGGTTTGTTTTTACAATTTTGGTGTGAGCAACCTGTTGTGCTCCGCTGAAAACAGCCAGCGTGAATACCCCTGGGGCTAAGTTTCGGACATCGACCTGGGCCGTTTTTCCCGAAAATTTTTGCACCAAAACCAACTGCCCCAAAAGGTCGCGCAACTCCACAAGATAGTCGCCAGCACGCTGCATTTCGAGGTTCAAATCGCCCAAAGTAGGCACTGGCCAAACCTGAAACGTTGGTTCAGCGTGCACTTCTGGCCCCTCATTTCCCACCAGAAGCGGCCAACCGATGGTATGGAAAGTTTCATTAGTTGGCATGGGTGATGCAAAGTTTGGATATGCCCAGGCACGGTTGTAAAGGATACTTCCCAGGGGCAAATCGGCCCGCTGACTTACCCGAAATTTCACCCAGGCCCGGTCATCCGCTCCCAATTCAATACCCAAAAAGCGAAAGGTCAACACCCCTGTTCCACTCAATTCAAACTGATAGGGATGGCTCGCCGGGCCGCTTAAAAACGTACCAGGATCGAGTAAAACGTGGTCGAGTGTGTCGCGGAGCGTAAGCACGAGTACCGAGTCGCCGGAGGTGTTTTGAAAATGTAGTTCATATTCCAAATCCGTATTTGCTGGAATCAAATGTTCTACGTTCCAGCCAGCCGGGAAAGCCGTTTTTTCTTGGCCTTGCGCGTTGGCCACCACTGGGCGGCATTCGGTTTCTGCGAAATAACCACCATCGTACAGACTGAATTGATTGACATAACCCGTTGAAAAACTGCCACTTGCACTACATCCTTCCACTACCGCCGCTACATGCGAATCGCTCAGCCAGTCAGGTATGCCAGGGCTTTGCAGTACTTCGAAACGCCAGGTGGAGCCATTGGCCGGATAACCCAAGACTACTTCCTCCCCCGCATCAAGGAGCAATTCCACCCCTTGTAAAAACATCACATTGTCTTCCACCACGATATAGGGTTGTGATTCGGTCATGGGCAACCCAATGTTGCGAACCATGAATCGAACACTGTCGCCCTCACACCGTCCCTCTACCACCAACAAAGGCCCCATAAGCGGTGCAATGCATGGTTCGTCGGGCTCCATACTTGCCTCCACACAAAGCGTGCGTTCCAGGGTCTCTAGGCTGCAATCCACCTGGATTTGTACCGTAAAACTACTATCGACCAAGGGCTGCAAATCCCCAATCGGAAATTGCCAGCTATGCGGACCCACCTGATTGAATGGCAACGATGCGCCCGTCAAATCCAACAAAGTGTCTAGCCGGAGGGTCACGGCGGCATCTTCTGCTACGGCTGCTCCCGCATTCGAATATCGGACCACCAAAGTGTTTTCGCTGCAATGCAACCAATAATCTACACTGGCATCTACACGCGGCAGCGGACAAAAAGCAGTGTTTTTTATGGGGAAATCAACGCTGTCCGATTGAAATGGCGCATCAAAAACTACCGTAACATCCTGTACACACGCACCTTCCCAAAGCCCGTTGGGCAGTAAAACGGTAATCATGTGTTCGCCAATCCCCGCATCTATTTGATAGTTACCCGCAGCATCGGTACTGGCATAATGCAAATCGCCGTTGGGACGCTCCACCTTCAAAAGCCAGCCTCTCAGGGAGGGCTCTGTGGGCGCCGCGGTACAATCGTTGTTTTTATCCCAAAAAACACGACCGGAAATGTGATTGGTAAATGCCTGCCCGAGTGAATCCGTGCGCAGCAAATAGCTGAAATAACTGCTGTTTTTGGCATAGTTTCCGGTTAGGAAAAAGCCGCCATCTTGGCTGCGCTCGGCTGCCCAGGAAGAATGCAAAAAATTGGGCGCTTCAAAATATTGGTGCCATAACTCCGTTCCATCTGCTTGAAAACGAGCAAGATAGGTCCTGCTGAAGGCCACGCCGCTAAACGAATAATTGGTGCCAACCGCAAAAAAACCGCCATCTGAAGCCGGAACCAAATCGGTCAGGTAAAGGTCGAATGGAGCAGCTATCCGCCATTGTTTCAACACCGTGGTATCCCGGTCCAGCAGATATACCGAGTCGCGGTGCATAAGCCAAAAGGTGCTATCGCTAGCGGGCTTGCAACGCACCTGGTCGGTGGTAACAAAGTTGGAAAAGTGGGGCAAAACAGTCTGAAACTCAAGGTCGCCCGCAGGGCTAATCTGTAACACTACGGCTGCAGGGGCTCCAATGGGAAGGTTGTTGCGCAGGAGCGTTACCACAAAGCCACTGTCGTTGCGTACCTCCAAATGCTTGACAATCAATCCCAAGGTGGATGGAAAGGCTTTCGACCACAGTTCCATGCCTAAGGTGTCGGTGCGCAACAACCGGAGCTGGTTGTCGGCTTCCACGGCCAGCACAAACCCGCCATCAGGCATTTGGCGCACACATTTGGCGTCATCCAGTACGCCAAAATTATAGTTGCGTTCCCATAGTTTTTGTCCGCCAAGGTTGAAAAGCGTCAATAAGGCATCCCCATTGTTGGCAAGGAACGACATCTTGCCGGCTACCGCAATTGCTCCGTCGGCGGTCAGGATCAAGGAGCGACCTTCGTCATCCCCCGGAGCGCCAAACGATTTTTGCCATTGCAGATGTCCGTCTTGGTCGGTTTTACTCAATATGATTTGTCGGCCTTGTGGCCCGCCTGGGACGGAGTTTGCGAGCAGGGCCGCGCCACCGTCGGGGGTTTGACACACCGCCGCAGGATTGAGCAGACCTTCAAAGGTTTGCCGCCAGCCCTGGGCTGACAGGAGCGAAGCCGAAAAAATTAAGTAGTAGGTGACGAGACTTTTCATGGGCGATTATCGAAGTACTCCACAAAAGTATCCCCAAGCGTATCGAGCTGCGTCAAAACCGGCCGACAACATTTCTTGGTTTTTGTCGGAAAAAACAGCCCATAATTTTACCTTTGTTCAATGTACCATAGCAAATTGATATCCCTTTTTAAAACACTGTCGCCCGCGGAACGACGGCGGTTCAAAAAATGGGTAAACTCACCTGCTCATAATATTAATGCAAGATTATCAGCATTTTATGAATTTTTAGATACCCGTCAAACACTTTCCGAACGCAGCCTGAAACGAGAACGAGCCTTTGCAGCCATCTTTGAAAACCAGCCCTACGATGATCTGCAAATGCGTCGCACCATGTCGGAATTTTTAGGTGTATTGGAGGGCTTTTTGTCGCACGAGGGTTGGCGTGAAAACCCTTCCGAGCACTGGCTTTCCCTGGCCAAAACCTATCGACAGCGACAGCTCAACACGGATGCAACGGCTTACCTGAATAAGGCAGAAGAGGCGCTCAATGCCCAACCTTTGCGCGATGCCCACTATTTTTTGGATCATTACCGACTACAGGAAGAAAAACTGGCGCAGAACCCGGCCCGCGATTCGGCGCTCAATTTGCAGGAAATGGCCGATGAACTCGCCCGTTTTTTTGTGGCTGAATTGTTGCGAAATGCCTGCTCGGCGGCCAGCCACTCGGCGATATACCGGGCTGATTATCAATTGCCTTACCTCGATACCGTACTCAACGATTGTGCTGCCGGGCGTTATGATTCGGTGCCCTTGATCCGACTTTATTTTCACAGTTACCACTGCTTAAGTCAGCCCACGGCAAACGAACATTTTTTTGCCTACAAAGCCCTTTTGCCCGACGCGGCGCAATGGCTGTCCAAAGCAGAGCTGCGCGATGTGCTGTTATTTGGCATCAATTACTGCATTCGGCAGTTGAACATCGATGAACCCGGTTTTTTCCGCGAAGCATTTGACCTGTACAAACTGGGTTTAAAGCAGGAAACATTTTTGGAGCACGGTGTTTTAAGCCGCTTTTCCTATAAAAACATGGTGGCGATTGGCCTCAAACTGGATGAAACGGCCTGGGTGGAAACATTTTTGGATACCTATACCCAATTGCTTTCCGAAGAATTTCGGGAGCCTTACGAACGGTTTTGTCGGGCCAAACTCAGTTACCGAACGCAGGATTTCGATCAGGTACAAACCTTGTTGCACGACCTGAGCTTCGACGATGTATTTCTCGAACTCGATGCACGGGTATTGCTGATGAAAATCTATTTTGAAACAGGGGAGTGGCGACTGCTGGAAGGGTTTCTCCGGGCGTTTGAACGGTTTGTAGGCAGGAAAAAGATGTTGGCCTATCATGCGCCCAACTACCGGAACATTGTCCAATTTACCAGCAAACTCATGTGGTGGAAAAGTGGCAAACGGCCTTTTTCAACCGAAGAATTGAACGTCCTACGTCAACAAATCAGCCTGGCAAAACCATTGACGGAGCGGGAATGGCTCCTGGAAACGGTGTCGAAATATGAGTGACGAGGTACGAATTACGAGGTGCGAAGTACGAATTTTGCGCTCCCATGGCACTTCAAGCTGGTGCCAAAAATCGTAATTCGCACTTCGTAACTCGTAATTCGCTAAGCTTCGTTGTTCCGAATCAAGGCCTCTTCTTCGCGTTTGGGGCGCTTTTTGAAAAATTTGGGTGCTACGACCAACAACCCAAAGGATTCCCCATCTTCCTTATCACGTTTGGAGTGGTGCGTGCCGTGTGCCCGTAAAATGGCGCGGCTGTATTTGCTGTCCAATTGTTTGAACCAACTGAAGCGGCGGTGGATGTACACGTCGTGAATGAGGAAATAAGTAACCCCGAAAAAGTAAATCCCTCCCCCAAT